>QMLA01000029.1 GCA_003646585.1 Deltaproteobacteria bacterium
ACCCCCTTTTCCTCAAGGAGCCTCACTGCATGAACCCCCACGCCCTCGTCCTTGAGCAGGAGATTTCCTATCCCTAAGATGACCTTTCTCCCCATTTTTAACAAAAACCCTTGGGGAGATGGCTCCCCAAGGGCGTAAAAGGCGAAGGCATCATGAAATCCTTAGGCCAGGCCCGCAAGCTCCAGGATCTCTGGAACCTTCCTCTCCCAGCCTATGGCCATGATGTGAACCCCCTGGCACAGGTCCTTCACGTCGCGGATGAGCCTTGCCGCTATTTCGAGCCCTTTTTGCGCGGGCTTTTCCGCCTTCTGCATTTCCTCTATCAGATGATCTGGCACGAATACCCCTGCCACATTCTTGTTCATATAGCGGGCCATACCGACCGATTTGAGGGGGATGATGCCCGCCAGCACCGGAACTCCAAACTTCTCGGCTCGCTTCATAAACTTCGCAAAGGCATCCACATCATATACCGCCTGCGTTTGAAAGAAACGGGCCCCCGCCTCGATCTTTTTCTCCATCTTTATGAGCTGAAGCTCCATGGCGGCTTCGGTATCGGTGATGGGCGTCACCACTGCCCCGATGAAGAAGTCCGTCTTCCCCTGCAGTTCATTCCCGGCGATATCGTACCCCTGATTCATGCGGTTGATGGTCCAGACCAGTTGCACGGAATCCAGATCGTAGACGGCTTTGGCATCGGGATGATCTCCCAGACTCGGGAAGTCACCAGTTATCGCCAAAACGTTCCTTATGCCCAGGACATAGGCGCTCAAAAGGTCCGACTGGATTGCCAAGCGATTCCTGTCCCTGCAGGTCACCTGAAGGATCGGATCGAGTCCCTCTTGCTTGAGCAAATAGCAGGTGACCATCGACCCCAAGCGCATGACGGCACTCTGCTGATCCGTCACATTGGTGCCGTCCACTTTTCCCTTCAGGAGGTGAGCAACCTCCTTTATCTCGGTAGTGTCAGTGCCCTTCAACGGTCCGACCTCAGCCGTCACCACGAACTTTCCGCTCGCAAAGGCCTCCCTCAACCCCATTGCTCCCCTCCTCAATCCTTTTGCTCAAGGGCCCAAAGGGAGGAGACCAGGATCTCTCCTTTAGGCCTCATCTTGTTGTAAGCCTTGGGTGGTATGAACTTCTTGAGCCTCTCCAGCTGTCCTATCTCCTTCAACCTCTGATAGATCCTCTCCCAACCGCAATCCTTATTCCTGTCCACTTCACACTTGCCATTGGACGCCCCACCACAGGCACCATTGAGCAATCCTTTGGAGCAGGCCGTCAGGGGACAGATCCCTCCCGTCCAGTAAAGGACGCAATCCCCACACTCCAGACACCGCTCACTTCCGCGCCACTCCCCGCGAGTGCCCCCCAAGGGGACGGTATTGCATCCGGGGATGACGGGCTTTTTGATCATCGCCGCCGAAGCCTGCACCCCTATCCCACAGGTCATCACCAGCACGGCATCGGATGCCATCACCTGGTCTTCGACCGGCTTAAGGTGCGATGCCACCAGGGCCTTCTGGCAGAGGAAATCCACCACCATCATCCCCGTTACTTCCTTGCCGTTCTGCTCAAGCTTCTCCTTCATCTCCTTGAGCTGAGGCCATCCTCCCGTGCCACTGGCCTGGGCACAGCCATCACAGCCCAGGAGGAACACCTTCTTGGAACCCTCAAGGTAGCCCAAGATCTCTTCCAAGGGTTTTTGCTCTGACCTGACCATCTCTTTTCCTCCCCTAAGCGATAATGTACCTTCTCAACTCGCGCCTCTTATGATCCAAAAGGTGCACAGCACAGGCGATACATGGATCAAAAGATCTCACGATCCTCACGATCTCAAAGGGATTTTCCTCGTCGCGGATCTTGGTGCCGATTAAGGCCTGCTCAATCGGACCGGGATTGCCCATATCATCCATCGGGGAAGCATTCCACGTGGTCGGGACCACACACTGATAGCTGGCGATCCTCCTGTCCTTTATGACAACCCAGTGCCCAAGGGCTCCCCGAGCCGCATCCACTATCCCCACCCCCTCGGCCTCCTCGGGAATCTCAAAGGGGACGAAGGCCGGCTCACCTGGCTTGAGCTGAAGAACCCACTCCTCCAGCTGCCTCACGATCAGAAGGGCACAAAGGGCCCGTGCCGCATGCCTCCCCAGGACCGAAAAGAGGGCCTCGGGGGAAGCCTTAAAATGCCCAAGGACCGAATCCACCATTTCCTTTACCTTTGGTTCACCGGCGGCATAACTTACGACTATCCTGGCCAGGGGCCCCACCTCGTAAACCTGACCCTTATACCTCGGGGCCTTAATCCAGGAATAGGCTCCCTGCTTTCTGGGCTTGGGCTGGGTCGAGCCCTCGAAGGGATGGCGCCCCGTGGTCTCATCCTCATACCATGAATGCTTCACATACTCGGTTATGGCCCCGAGATCGAGGGGCTCATGCTTTAAATCGGTGGTGGTTGTGCCCTGCTTGAAGAAGCGGGCCCTCGTGGAGTAATCGGGATTGGACCCGTCAAGGTCAAAGGCCCCATAGGAGAGATACCGCCCGCACCCCTTACCGATCTCAAAATAATCGCTGTAAGCCTCCGCAACCCTTATCACATCGGGAACGTAATAATCCTCGACGAACTCCCTTACTTCCTTAGCCCTCCACAGAAGCGATGCCACCTTGTCCACCGTAACGACCTCGGTGGACCCCCCCGGGGTAATGGTGCAGGCATGGGGGACCTTACCGGCCAGGATGGCCACGGCTTCATGCCCCTTGCGCCTCGCCTCAAGGGCCTTCACATAATGGGCACAGAGCTCACGATTCAACTCCGGAGTAAGCCTGTAATCGCCCTCATACCTGGGCACAAAGGGCCCGAGTTCCCCTCTTTTGAGGAAGGCCTTAATGGAATTAAGTACCCGGTCTCCTCCCTCATAATCGGCGACCTTTGTCACATCAACGTAATCGAGGGCCGCCAGGTGATAAAAATGCAGGATGTGATCCTGGACCTGATGGAAGGCCAGGGTGAGGTTTCGGATCCAGCGGCCATTATGGGGGATCTTGTCCGCAATGCCAAAGGCGCTGTCAAGGCAGAGGGTTGAGGCTGTAGCATGGCAGTGATTGCAGACCCCACATATCCTCTGGGTTATTATCTGGGCATCCCTTGGATCCCGTCCCTCAAGGATCTTCTCGAAACCCCGAAACAGCATCCCCGAACAGCGGGCCTCCTTTACCTGCCCGCCATCCACAACCACCTCCACCTTCAAATGGCCCTCGATCCTCGTTATCGGATCTATCACTATCCTTCCCATCCTTAACCCTCCCTCTTCCGCCAATATTCGCCGATCTTTGGGATATCTACATCGGTGATCTTTTCGTAGAACGGCCCGACGAAGTCAGGAAACTCGGGCTGGGTACAACCTTGACAGCCCATCCCGGCATCGATACACCAGTTGACCCCACCATTCCACTTCCTCAGAGGACAGTCGGCATGGGTGATGGGGCCCTTGCAGCCCAAAAGGTAAAGACAGCCAGGCTCGCCAAACTTCTGGGCGAACTTGCCTTCATCGAAATAGGCCCTGCGGGGGCAGTTCTCGTGAACCAGCATCCCGTAAAAGTCCTTGGGCCTGAGCCACTCATCCAAATCCTCGGGCCCTGGCAGCCCGAAGAGCAAGATCTTCGCCACCGTCCCTATGAACCAGTCCGGATGAGGAGGACAACCGGGGATATTTATAAGGGGCGTCTTGACCCCTTCCTGCTCAAACACCTCCCTTACCCCCTTGGCCCCCGTGGGATTGGGCCTCCCAGCAGGGATGCCCCCGAAGGAAGCACAGGTCCCAAGGGCGATGACCGCCATGGCCTCCTTGCCCAACTGCACAACCCAGTCCTTGAAGGGGATGGGCTCCTCGCCCCTTTCCCCAACCGAGCAGTAGATTCCACCTTCTGCCGTCGGGATCTCACCCTCCACCACAAGAAGATACTCCCCTGGTTTCTCCTTCATTGTGCCCTCAAGGACCTTTATGACGGGCTCCCCCGCCCCGGCCATCAGGGTGGCTTGAAAGCGCAAATTTATGTGCTTCCCGGGGACCACTTCGTCTATCAAAACGTTTTTAATGGAAGGGGCCACTGCATTAAGTACCGAAACCGAACAGCCACTACACGTCCCACCCTGAATCCACAAAACGGATATTTCCTTCACCTCGGACATCTTACGGCCTCCTTGTTAATTTTGTCACAAGACGAGTTTTAAAGACATACCCCCTCTTTGTCAAGGTTCCTCTCCTTTCAAGCTTCAGCTGCCTTCTTTACGGTGCGCATGTCCTCGGGAGGGGGTGGCGGAACTGGTTGTCCGACGAGCTTTTTCACCGCTCCAAAACGGCACACCTCCGCACAGGTCCCGCATTTTATGCATTCCTCTTGGCGAATTACGTGAATGAGCTTCTTCCCGCCATCTATTGCCCCAACCGGACAGCGCCTGAGACAGGCCATGCAGGCGCGACATTCCTCCGGGTCAATCCAGTACGAAGGGACATTCTTGAAGAGATCCTCGATCTCTTCCTTGGTGAAATGCTCCTCCCACTTGGAGGGATCGGTAAGCTTCACCCTGAGCTTTTCACGGGTGGCTATCTTTATGTAGGGTATGAGGCGCATGACCTCATCCAGCCTCTCCTTCACTTTTCCATTGCCAATAGGCCCCAGCTCCCTCACCGTCTTGACCATCTTCTTCACCGTTTCGGCAAAGAGCACACCATCTGCAGAACTCATGAACTCAATCCACAACCTCCTAGGATCTAACCCTATATGCTCCATGATCCTTTTGGAGAGGAGGGCCACATTTAACGCGTGATAATTCCCTTCGGTTATGAATTTGCATTCGTTCAAACGACAGCCGACAATCAAGACACCATCGACACCTTTGGAAAAGGCATAAAAAATGTGCTTGAGGTCGACCCTTCCTGCGCACATCACACGGATGATCCTCAAATCCGTAGGATACTGTAGTCTGGAGACCCCAGACATATCCGCCGCACCATAGCCTCAGTGGTGACAGAGGAAAGCGAGTATCTTGGATCTGTGTTCCATCCTCAATACCTCCTATGCCGCCTTTGCTCCTTTGTTTTGTTTGATTTTCTTGTCGATTATATCCTTCAATTCCTCATCCGAAGCCATTAGGACGTCTATCTCGGCCAGGATCTGCTCATCCTTGAAGTGCTTCACCTGTATAGCCCCGGTGGGACATTCCGAATTACACAAACCACAGCCTTTGCAGAGCACCGGGATGACCTTCGGTTTTTTACCCCTCTTCGTCTCTTCCATCAAGATGGCACCATAGGTGCATACCTCCGCACAGGCTCCACATCCCATGCACCTTCCTTCATCCACAAAGCAGACGATCCCCGAGGAGACCTCCTTCTCCTTGCTCAGGATGGTCATGGCGCGGCCGGAAGCCCCGTGGGCCTGGGCTATCGCTTCCTGGATGTATTTGGGGTAATGGGCCATGCCACATAGAAAGATGCCTTCGGTTCCGAAATCCACGGGCCTGAGCTTCACATGGGCCTCCTTGAAGAAGCCGTCCTCATCCAGGGGAACCTTGAACTGTTCGGAGAGCTCCTGGTTGTCGGGAGCCGGCACAACCCCTGCTGCAAGCACCACCAAATCGACGCCTATCTCCACCTCCTCACCCAGGACGTGATCCCGTACCCTAACCCGCAAGGCCCTCTCAGCAGCCCCCTGCACCTGTTCCACTACAGGCTGCTGTTCCGGTTCAAAGCGGATGAACACCACCCCCAGATCCGCGGCCTTCCTGTAAAGGTCCTCCTTGAACCCGTAGGTCCTCATGTCCCTGTAAAGCACATAAATATTGCAATTGGGATTTAGCTCCTTGAGCTTCAGGGCATTCTTCATGGTCTCGCCGCAGCAGATGCGCGAGCAATAATTGCGCTCCTTGCTCCTTGAGCCGACGCACTGAATCATCACCACGTTTTCGGCCTCCAGTACCTTTTGATCCCTCTTGGCCAGGAGTTCTTCAAACTCCAATGCCGTCACCACCCTCGGGTCCTTGCCGTAAAGGTACTCGGTGGGCCTATACTCCACGGCGCCTGTGGCTAGTATTGTCACCCCGTGCTTGATTTCGTAAACGGTACCCCCGGATTGTACCTTGGTCACGAAGTTCCCCAGATAACCACTGGTTTCAATGATCTTCGCCTCGGTGAGCACGTGGATCAAGGGGTGTCTGTAGACCCTGTCGATCAGATCCCTGAGGAAGCCCTGTACGTCTTCCCCTTCCAGGGTCCAGTAAATCCTCCGCGCCATCCCACCGAGTTCCCTCTCCTTTTCCACGAGCCAGACCTCATGGCCCTGTTCAGCCAGGTCCAGCGCACAGGTCATCCCCGAAATCCCTCCCCCCACCACCAGGGCCCTCTTGTCGATGGGGATCTCGTAAAGCTCCAGGGGCTCAAGCAGCAGCGCCCTCGCCAGGGACATCTTGATGAGTTCCTTCGCCTTCTCGTAAGCCGCTTCCCCTTCGAGGGGATGGACCCAGGTGCAGTGCTCGCGGATGTTGGCCATATCCACGAGGTACATGTTAATCCCGCCCATCCTTATGGAATCCATGAAGGTCGGCTCATGGGTCTTGGGGGTACAGGCGGCGACCACCACCCTGTTCAGTCCCTTCTCCTTGACCACTTCCATTATCCTCTTGGTGCCGGAGGTGGAGCACCAGAAGAGGTCCTCCTCAGCATGGACCACATAGGGGAGCTTTAGGGCCTCCTCTACCAAGGAGGGAACACTGACCACCTTTCCGATGTTGGCACCACAATGGCATACAAACACCCCCACCCGGGGTTCCTCCTCGACCACCTCCCTCTCGGGAGGATATTGCTTGGGCACAGTGAGTTTGTTCCGCCTGTAGCCGAGGAGCCTGCCGCACTTGGAAGCGGCACCACTTGCCGTATAGACCGCCTCAGGGATATCGCTGGGGGCTATGAAACTGCCACTAACAAACACCCCCGGTTTTGTCGCCTCGACGAAATCGAAGGGATTGGTCTTGCAGAAGCCGTACTCATTTAACTCGATGCCAAGCTCAGATGCCACTTTGTCGATCCCCGAAGGGGGCAGCAGCCCAACGGAAAGAACCACCAAATCGAAATCCTCCTCCACCAGTTTTCCCTCGGGGGTGACATAGCGGAGGATCACATTCTTGCTCACCGGGTCCTCACCGACCACCTGAGGATAGGCCCTGATGAACCTCACCCCCGGCAGGGATTCGGTTCGTTCGAAAAACCGCTCGAAGCCCTTTGAGAAGGCGCGGATATCATTGTGAAAGACCACGCACTCGGCCTCAGGATTGTGGATCTTCATGAGGATCACCTGTTTCTGGGTGTAAGTGCAACAGACCGCCGAGCAGTAAGACTTGCTTCCCTCGTAAACCTGCCTCGACCCCACACACTGGATCCAAGCGACCTTATGGGGGTGCTTGAGATCGGAAGGCCTCAGGATCTCCCCGGAGTAGGGCCCTGTAGAAGAGGTGATCCTCTCAAAATCCATACTCGAGATCACATTGGCGAGCCTCCCGTAACCCCATTCGGGCCTTACGGAGGGATCATAGGGATCAAAGCCCATGGACAGCACTACTGCCCCGACCTTTACTTCTTCCCTCTGGGGGACCTGGCCGAAATCAATGGCGCTGTTCCTGCAAATGTCGGCACAGATCCCACATTTGCCCTCCTTCAAATAGAGGCAGTATTCGGGATCGATGTAACAGATCAGGGGAATGGCTTGGGAGAAGTAGATATGGATCGCCTTCTCCTTGGAAAGCTTCTGGTTGAACACATCCGGGATCTCGACGGGACAGTGATCCACGCAGTTTCTGCATCCCGTACACCTATGCTCGAGCACATATCGAGGCTTCCTGAGGAGCCTTACGGTGAAGTTCCCCTCCTCGCCCTCTATCCCCTCGATCTCCGTATAACTCATGACCTTTATATTTGGGTGCCGGTCGACCTCGACCAGCTTGGGCGACAGTATTCAGATGGAACAGTCCAGGGTGGGAAAGGTCTTGTCGAGTTGAGCCATATGTCCGCCGATGGAAGGCCTCCTATCGACCATCAGGACCTTGAAGCCAGCGTTGGCGAGGTCCAGGGCAGCCTGTACACCGCTTATCCCTCCTCCGGCGACCAGGACATCGTAATGTTGATACCTGCGGAAGAACCACAGGAGGCTTTGCCTCTCCATGGGCACCTCCTCCTATAGAGTCTCAGCCAAGATCTCCGTTATGTCCCTGACTTCTATCCCCTCCAAGCCGAGAACAGCCCTGCTGTCCTCGAAGGCGGTGATGCAATAGGGGCAAGCCGTAGCCAGGACCTCTGCTC
>QMLA01000030.1 GCA_003646585.1 Deltaproteobacteria bacterium
ACCGATGGGGACCTGAGGAGGGCCCTTGAGCGCTTTCCGGATCTCTTGCAGCGCCGGGCCAAGGACGTGATGACGAGAAATCCCAAGGGTATCGAGGCGGATGCCCTCGCCGCCGAGGCCTTGAGGCGGATGGAGGAGCACGCCATAACCTCGCTTTTTGTCTTCGAAAGGCCGGGGGATAGGTCCCCGATAGGCATAATTCACCTTCACGACATCCTGAAGGCGGGAGTGGTATGAAGGAGGAGGTGCGCGAAAGGGCGAAGAAGGTGAGGCTCCTGATCCTGGACGTGGACGGGGTCCTCACCGATGGGACCATAATCCTTGACGGTGACAGAGGGGAATGGAAGGTCTTCCATGTCCGGGATGGCACCGGGATAAAGATGCTCCTTGAGGCGGGAATTGAAGTGGCCCTCTTCTCCGGAAGATCCAGCCGGGTTGTGGAACGCCGGGCCAAGGAACTAGGGGTGGGGCACGTCTATCAGGGCTTGAGGGATAAGGTCGCTCCTTATGAGGTCCTCAAAGGCCTTTTGGGCCTCAAGGACGAGGAGGTGTGCTTTGTGGGGGACGACATCCTTGATATACCCCTACTTCAGAGGGTAGGGTTCCCGATAGTGGTAGCAGATGGAGTGGAGGAGGCCAAGGACTTTGCCCTCTATGTGACCCGAAGGCGGGGAGGAAGGGGGGCTGTGAGGGAGGTCTGCGCACTCATCCTTAGGGCTCAGGGCAAATGGCGGGGCTGGGATTTCTGAAGGGCGCAAAACGCATGGGCCTTTTGGCCCTATGTGGGGGCCTTTTGGCAATCGCCGCCTCCAACCTCCTCAAAAACAGGGGCCTTCCCGACAGGAGGGGCCCGGGTGGGGCGGACATAACGGCAGAGGACGTGAGGTATATCGGCAAGAAGGGGAAGATCCAATGGGAACTCGAGGTGGGCAAGATGCAGCATTGGTTCAAAGAAGGGGTGACCGCGGGGAGGGATCTGCGCATGGTCTTCACCCTTGAGGACGGCCGCAGGATAAGGGCACGGGCTGACAGGGGCAGGGCAAAAAGGATGGGGGAAGGTTTCGTGGAACTTCAAGGGGATGTCATTGTCGAACTCGATGGGTGGTGCCTCCAGACGGAGGCCTTGCGTTATGACCCGAAGCGAGGGCTCTTGGAGACGACCTTCCCGGTGGAAATCACCCGAGAAGGCCTCAATATAAGGGGGAGGGGAATGAAGATGGACTTGCAGCGGGGCACTGTGAGCATCAGGGGGAAGGTCCAGGTGGTGCTGAAGGGGGAAGGATGGGAAGGGTGGCCCTAATCCTTTTGGTAGCCCTGGCTCTGTTGGCGGCAGAGGCCCCAAGGGAATCCCCTCGGCCGGTGGAGATAAGGGCTGAGAGGCTTGAGGCCGATTATGGCGAGGGACTTTTGCAATTTTTTGGTCGGGTAACCGTAAGGAGAGGGGATTTCCTCATGGAGAGCCGTGAGATGAAGGTCCATTTGCGGTCCGAAAACGGCACCAACCGGCTGGAGTGGGCTGAGGCCTTGGGGGATGTGAGGATAAGTTACGGTAACAAAAGGGCCACCTGCCGCAGGGCCGTTTACTATGCCGATGAAGAGAAGGTGATCCTTGAGGGGGATCCGGTCCTCTGGGAAGGGGATAATCGCTTAAGGGGGGCGCGCATAGTCGTGTTCCTCAAAGAGGACAGGGCCATAGTGGAGGGAGCCCCCGGGAGGCGCGTCGAACTCGTGGTGACCGAGGAGGGCGGTGAGGGAAAATTCTTGCCACGTCCTTGAGGCACAACGGCTCTCAAAAAGTTATGGGAATAGAAGGGTCGTCGATCGGGTCTCCCTGCACGTTAAATCCGGGGAGATCGTGGGACTGCTCGGTCCCAATGGGGCGGGTAAGACCACGACCTTCTACATGATCATAGGGTTTGTGCAGCCCGAAGGCGGGAGGGTCTTCCTGGACGGCGAGGATATAAGCCGATGGCCCATCCACATGAGGGCCAAAAGGGGGATAACCTACCTGCCCCAGGAACCCTCGGTTTTCAGGAAGCTGACCGTGAGGGAGAACCTGCTTGCCGTGCTGGAGTTTCAGCCCCTCAGTGCCAGGGAACGCCTGAGGAGGGCCGAAAAGGTCATGGAGGAGCTGGGCCTTCGGGAACTGGCCGACGAGAGGGCCTTTACCCTTTCGGGAGGCGAGCGAAGGAGGGTCGAAATAGCTCGGGCCCTGGTCCTTGAGCCCGCCTTTATGCTGCTGGATGAGCCCTTCGCCGGGATAGACCCCAAAGCAGTGGGGGAGATCCAGAGGATCGTCCTCGACCTGAAAGGAAGGGGAATAGGGATCCTGGTGTCAGACCACAACGTCCGCGAAACCCTTAAGATATGCGACAGGGCTTATATAATTCACGAGGGGAAGGTACTGCAGGAAGGTCAGCCCCAGGATATCGTCTGCAACCAGGAGGTAAGGAGGGTTTATCTCGGGGACGATTTCGAACTGGGGGTATTAGATGGTCCTTGATTTGAAACAGGAAGTTCGCCTGACCCAGCAACTGGTCCTCACCCCCCAACTTCAGCAGGCCATAAAGCTCCTCCAGCTGAACCGCCTGGAACTTGAGGCTGTCATTAAGGAAGAACTGAATGCCAATCCCCTGCTGGAGGAAGTGGAGCCGTCCCCTGAGGAGGAGCCCGAGGATATTCCCTGGGGCGCTTCCGTTCCTCAAACCTACGGCAGGCGCCCTTCGCGGAGGAAGGACCCCTATGAAGAGGAGAGACCCTTAGAGGAAACCCTCAAGACCGAGACCACCCTTCAGGAGCACCTCCTTTGGCAACTCAGGATGTCCCCCCTCGATCCGGAGAAGATGAGGATAGGTGCCTTCTTGATCGGAAACATAGACGATGACGGCTACCTGAAGATATCCCTTGAGGAGGCCTCCCTCGAGCTGGGGGTTCCTTCAGAGAAGGTAAATGAAGTCCTTGGGGTCATTCAGGGTTTCGATCCCCCGGGGGTTGGAGCTCGAGACCTGCGGGAGTGCCTCCTGATCCAGCTCAGGCAGAAGAAGGGCGGGGACTATCAGCTCCTTCGCAGGGTCATCCAGGAGGGGTTTGAGGAGCTGCTGAAGGGGGATCTCAGGGGCCTCGCTGAGCGCTTCGGGGTCGAGACCCAGGAGCTCCTGAAAGCAATAAAATTGCTCAAGACCTTCGATACCAGACCGGGGAGGGCCTTTTATCCGGAGGCCAACCAGTACGTGATTCCGGATGTGATCATTTACAAAAAGGGAGAGGACTTCGAAGTGATGCTCAACGACGAAGGCCTTCCGAGGTTGAAGATTAGCTCCCTTTACCAGCAGATGCTCAGGGATGGAGATGATGCCTGTCGCAATTACCTCAAGCAGAAGTTGAAGGAAGCCCAGTGGTTCTTAAGGGGACTCGAACAGAGACAGAAAACCCTGGAGAGGATCACCCGCAGTATCGTCAAATTCCAGCGGGAATTCTTGGAGAAGGGCATTGAATACCTGAAGCCCCTTGTGTTGAGGGACGTAGCCGAGGACACGGGCCTGCACGAATCCACCGTTTCGAGGGCCATTTCGGGGAAATACGCCTGGACACCCCAGGGGCTCTACGAGCTGAAGTTCTTCTTCTCAAGCAAAGTGGGGGATGGGCCGGTTGAGATGTCCTCCAAAAAGGTGAAGAAACTCATAGAGGACCTCCTTTCCCAGGAGGATCCTCGATCTCCCCTGAGCGACCAGGATATAGCGAGGATCCTCAAGGAACGCTACGGGCTCAATATCGCCCGCAGGACCGTGACCAAGTACAGGGAATCCCTGGGGATCCCGTCTTCCAAGGAGAGGAGGCGGATGTTCTAATAGCCTTCGGCAGCGGGCAAGATGACCCTGAAGGTCGAACCCTTGCCCACTTCGCTTTCCACCTCGATCCTCCCGCCATGTTCCTTCACAATTCCGTAGGATACCGACAACCCGAGACCAGTCCCCTTCCCGACCTCCTTGGTGGTGAAGAAGGGATCGAAGATCCGGGGGAGGATCTCCTTGGGAATGCCGACGCCGGTATCGGTGAAGGAGATGATGACTTCCCTTGCATCTTGCGAGAGGGAGGTCCGTATGGTCAAGGTCCCCTCCCCGTGCATGGCATCGACGGCATTGAGCATGATGTTCATGAATACCTGCTTCAGTTGCCCCACGTTTCCGTAAACCGGCGGGAGCCCGGGATCGAGTTCCTTCACTATACGGATGTTGTGGAAGGTGGCCTGGTTCTCCAGAAAGAGCAAGCCCTCATTTATGGCCGAATTGACGTTTACGAGCTCTTTATCGGGACTCGATTGCCGGGCAAACTCCAAGAGGCTTTTCACGATCTCCTTGCAACGGGTGGCCTCCGACACGATCCTTTCCACATCCTTCCGCTTCTGATCCTCGGGGGATAGCTCCTCAAGCAACAGGCTCGCATAAAGCAGGATCCCTCCCAGGGGATTGTTGATCTCATGTGCTACCCCTGCGGCCATTTCACCGAGGGATCTGAGCTTTTCGGATTGAAGCAGCTGCAATTGCGTCTCCTGGAGCCGCTTCTCCATCTCCAATCTCGGCCTCAAATCCGTGAAGATCCCCAAGGAGGCCACCTCCTTCCCATCCCTGTAAACGAGGGCAGCGGAGAGATGGATGGGTATCTCCTCGCCATACCTGTTTAGCACCTTCAACTCCCCACTGAACCTCCCCTTCCCGCCGTAATCTTCGCTCCTCAATTTCTTCATGACCTCCTTGGCCATGCCCGGGGGATAAAGCTCCGAGATATGCATCTTGCCGATCACCTCCTCGGCCCTGTATCCGAGAAGCTCTTCGGCAGCCCGATTGAAGATGAGGATGTTGCCCTTCATATCGGTGGCAATGATCCCGTAGGGGGAACTCTCGATTATGCCCTTCAGGAACTCGTTGGATGCCTTTAGCTCTTCTTCGAGCCTCTTCCTCTGGGTTATGTCCACGCTCATACCTTCATAGCCCACGATCCTTCCCGATTCATCCCTTACGGCATGGGCCGTGTGCAATACCGTTATCCTGGAGCCATCCTTGCGCTTGAATTCCACCTCCCAGTCCTTTATGTAGCCCTCTTGTTGGATTTGTCGCTGGAGGAATTTCCTGTCCTCAGGATTTACATAGAGGTCGGTGGGGATGAAGATCTCTAAGAGTTCCTCCTTGGTTTCGTAGCCGAGCATCTCCAGAAACGCCTGATTGCAATCCAGAAAGCGACCCTCCACCGTGCTGATGAAGACCCCTTCTTGGACCTTCTCAAAGAGCTCTCTGTAACGGCGTTCGGAGGCCCTGAGCCTTTCCTCGAATTCCCTCCTGGAGGTGACATCCGTCAAATAGGCACAGAATCTCCTCGGTTTGCCATCGTCCATGAGAAAAAAACACGCATAGGCGACCTTCCCGATCCCTTCGAGACACAACTCCTGACAGACCTTGTCACCCTTCCCCCTAAGGGCAGAAAAGGCCTCCCGAACCCCATCTCCCAACAGCTCGAAGACACTCGACCCCAAAAGGCCCTTCCTGCCGAAAAACTCAAAGGCAGTCCGATTGGCATACTCCACCTTCCCCTCTTCCGAAAAGACCAAAATGGCATCGTTGCTCATCTCCACAATAACCCTCAAATCCCCTTCGGAAAGCCCCATATGACAAACCATGTTCTCTACAACCCGCAATGTCCCCTCCTGTCCACAGGGTTCTCATTATAAGAATTAGGAATAGCTAGTGATTGGTCAAGGGCCTTGAGAATTGAGACAATTTTTAACTCATATTTCCCAAAAGGAGAGAAATCTTGACATGAAAATTGCTTGTTCTAAAATCCAATCTGAAACAAGGTTTAGAGAAGGGAGGGATGGTTTTTAGGGAGCGATTGAGGGATGTGGATTTTGTCAAGGTAGTCGAGGTATTGCCTCCGAAAGGAACAAATGGTGTTGAGTTTGAGAGGCGGCTCATCCCGCTCAAGGGGTTAGTGGATGCCTTTTATTTGCCTTCCCTTCAGGGGGCGGTGTTGAGGGCGAGTTCTTGGGGTGCGGCCCTTTTTCTGCAAGAAAGGGGCTTTGAGACGATATTTGAGATTTCCTGCATCCATCGCAATCGTTTGGCCATTCAGGCAGATTTATTGGGGGTCGGATTGTTGGGGCTGCAGAATGTCATGCTCCTTGAGGGGGATGATCCCAAGTGGGGGGATCATCCTGAAGCGGAGGCCGTTCGTGATCTGGGGTTGATGGAGTTGATCGAGGCGGTCCGTTCCCTCAAGGAGGGGAAGGATTTGGCGGGGGGAGATCTTGATGGGGCCCCCGATTTCTGTGTGGGCACCAAGGTCAATGCGAGCCTCAAGGATGAGGGGCTTGAGAGGGAGTGGGAGCGGATGAGGGAGATGGCGGAGCGCGGTGTCGAGTTCTTCGTCACCACCTCGGTTTACGATCTCGGGCAGCTGGAGCGCTTCATGCTCGGTGCCTCCCAAGTGGGGAGGCCCGTTATAGCGGGTTTGATGGTGCTTAAGTCCGCCGGGATGGCCCGTTACATCAACAAGCATGTGCCCGGGGTGCTCATTCCCGAGGAGACAATAGATAAGCTTTTGCGCGCTCCGGATAAAGCCGTCACTTCCGTGAAGATCGCCGCCGAGACCCTTCGGGGGATAAGGGAGGTTTGTCAGGGTGTGAACATCATCCCCATCGGTTGGGAGGATAAGGTCCCCCAAATCTTGGAAGAGGCTGGGATCTGATGGCGTATGGTTCGGTCCTCGTTTTGGGGGGAGGCATAGCGGGCCTTCAGGCCGCCCTCGACCTGGGGGATGCGGGCTTCAAGGTTTATCTGGTGGAGAGGTCGCCGGCCCTGGGAGGGCGGATGGCGCAGCTCGACAAGACCTTTCCCACCAATGACTGTTCCATATGCATCCTTTCGCCGAAATTGGTGGAAGGGGGGAGGCATCCCAATATCGAGATCCTGACCCTTTCGGAACTGCTGAGCCTGGAAGGGGAGGCGGGGGAGTTTCGGGCACAGGTCCTCAAGCTGCCCAGGTATGTCCGGGAGGACCTCTGTACGGGCTGTGGGACCTGTCAGGAGAAGTGTCCCAGTAAGGCTCCGAGCGAGTTCGACCAGGGTCTCGGTCAGAGGAAGGCCATCTTCATCCCCTATCCTCAGGCAATCCCCAGGGTTCCCGTGATAGATCGGGAAGTTTGCACCTTCTTCATCAAGGGGAAATGCAGGGTCTGCGAGAAGGTCTGTCCCACCGGGGCCATCGATTATGAGCAGGGGGAGCAGCAAATCGAGCTCAAAGTGGGGGCGGTGATCCTTGCTCCCGGTTACGAAGTGGTTCAAGAGGGGTTGGGACAGTACGGATATGGTGTCTTCCCCAACGTCATCACGAGCCTGCAGTTTGAGAGGATCCTTTCTGCCTCTGGTCCTACCAGGGGGGAGATTCTCAGGCCCTCAGATGGTCGGGTGCCCCAAAGGATTGCTTGGATCCAGTGCGTGGGTTCGAGGAACCATCAGAAGGGAAGGGATTACTGTTCCTCGGTCTGTTGCATGTATGCGGTGAAGGAGGCCATCATTTCCAAAGAGCATCACCCCGAGATCGAGCCCACCATCTTCTTCATCGACCTCCGGGCCTTCGGGAAGGGCTTCGACCTTTATTATGAGAGGGCGAAGGCCGAGTATGGGGTGAGGTTTGTCCGCTCGATGATCGCCCAAGTGACCGAGGATCCGGATAGCAGGGATCTCATCGTCCATTATGTGGATGAGGAAGGGAGGTCGAGGAGGGAGGCCTTTGGGTTACTGGTCCTCTCTGTGGGGCTTAGGCCCAGCAGGGAGGCCATTGAGACGGCGAAGCGCCTGGGGGTGAGGCTTGATCCTTACGGCTTCCTCTGGACCCCTTTATCCCATCCCCTTTCGACCTCGCGGCCCGGGGTCTTCGTCTGTGGGGTCATGCAGTCCCCCAAGGACATCCCCGAATCGGTTGCTCAGGCCTCGGGGGCGGCTGCCAGGGCTGCGGAGGTCATCTCCTCGATGAGGTGGAAAGAAGTAAAGCTTCAGGAACTCCCCCCTGAGAGGGACATACAGGGGGAGCCCTTAAGGATTGGGGTGTTCGTGTGTCACTGCGGGGTGAACATCGCCGGGGTGGTGGACGTTGAGGAGGTGGTCGATTATGCTTCGGGGTTGCCCAATGTGGTTCACGCGGAGGGGAACCTCTTCACCTGTGCCGAGGATACCCAGCGAAAGATCAAGGAGGCGATAAGGGAGAAGGGGATAAACAGGGTGGCTGTTGCCGCCTGTAGCCCCAGGACCCACGAGCCCCTTTTTC
>QMLA01000031.1 GCA_003646585.1 Deltaproteobacteria bacterium
GGGCTTGATGGAACTGGTGAGGGAGGAGGGGGTGGATCTGGTGGTGATGGCCTTAAGCGGGGCCATTGCCTTCAGACCCACCTTGGAGGCCATCCGTGCGGGGAAGGACCTGGCCCTGGCCACCAAGGAGGTCCTGGTGAGGGGAGGGGAGGTGGTCGTCTCCCTGGCCAGGCGCAAGGGGGTGAGGATACTGCCCATAGACAGCGAACACAGCGCCCTCTTTCAGATCCTTCAGGGGAGGAAAGGGGAGGAGGTGCGCAGGGTCATCCTCACGGCCTCAGGGGGCCCTTTCTACGGAAAGAGCCCCGAAGAGACCGAGGGGGTTACCCCGGAGGAGGCCCTGAGACATCCTGTCTGGAGGATGGGCCCGAAGATATCGGTGGATTCAGCCACCCTGATGAACAAGGGGCTTGAGGTGATCGAGGCCCACTGGCTTTTCGACATCCCGGCCTCAAAGATTCGGGTGTTCATTCACCCCCAAGGGATAGTCCACGGGATGGTCGAGCTGCTGGACGGGATAATCCTGGCCCACATGAGCTCGCCGGACATGAGGATCCCCATAGCCTATGCCCTATCATATCCGGAGCACCTTCCCCTGCCCTTTCCCCATGTGGGGCCGGAGAGGCTCAGCGGGCTCCTCTTCGAGGAGGCCGATCCCGAGAGGATCCCCGCCTTGAGGCTCGCCTATTGGGCCCTTGAGGCCGGGGGAACCATGCCTGCGGTGCTCAATGCCTCCGATGAGGTGGCGGTTGAGGCCTTCCTGAAGGGGAGGATAGGATTCAACCGGATCGTCCAGGTTGTGGAGGAGGTCATGGAGGAACACAGGGTGTGTCGGGTCCGGACGGCAGAGGATGTCCTTGAGGCCGACCGATGGGCGAGGGAGGCGGCCAAAAAGAAGGTGGAGAGGGATCGATGATAACCTTCCTTGCCTTCTTGTTCGTCCTCGGGGCCTTGATCTTGGTCCATGAACTGGGGCACTTCGCCCTGGCCAAGGCCCTTCGCATAAAGGTCCTCACCTTCTCCTTCGGGTTCGGACCCAAGATCCTGAAGGGACGTCGGGGGGAGACCGAGTATGCCCTTTCGCTTTTGCCCCTCGGGGGATATGTGAAGATGCTGGGGGAGGAACCCGATGAGGAGATCCCCCATGAGGAGAGGGACCGCTCCTTCACCCATCGTCCCCTATGGCAGAGGGCCCTTGTGGTCGCAGCAGGTCCCTTCTCCAATCTGCTCTTCTCCTCCCTGATCTTTGCCCTGTTGCTTTATGCAGGCGTCCCCAGACTCCTTCCCGTGATCGGCGGGGTCGTCAAGGGATATCCTGCCCATCAAGCGGGATTAAGGGAAGGTGACAGAATCCTTTCCATAGACGGCCAAAGGATCCTCTACTGGGAGGATCTCCTTGAGATCATCCCCAAAAGCGGGGGGCGACCCCTCAGGTTCGTGATAGAGAGGCAGGGGAGGGTGTTCTCCTTGCTGATTGCCCCCCGGGCTGCACGGGCGAAGAACATCTTCGGCGAAGAAGTGCAGTTTTATCAGATAGGGGTGACCCCACGCGGGGATGCCACAACGGTGCGCCACCCGCCCCTGGAGAGCATCGGACTCGGCTTCAAGCAGACCCTGGCCGTCTCCGAATTGGTGATCGCGAGTATCTACAAGATCCTCAAAGGGGTGATCTCTGCAAAGGCGGTGGGTGGGCCGATAATGATCGCCCAGCTCGCGGGCAAAGAGGCCAGGAAGGGGATCCAGCGCCTCCTGTCCTTCACGGCCATAGTGAGCGTCAATCTCGGGTTGCTGAACCTCTTCCCCATCCCGATCCTCGATGGGGGACATCTGGCCCTTTTCGGACTTCAGGCCATAATCCGACGCCCCCTGGACCCTAGGAAGCTGGAGGTCGTCCAGAAGATAGGCCTCATGCTCATTGTGGCCATCATGCTTCTGGCCTTCTACAACGACATCCTCAGGATCTGGGGAACGGGCAGATGATCGTGCTGGGGATAGAGACCTCCACAGGGGTGGGAAGCGTGGCCCTCACCAGGGACGGGACGATCCTCGGCGAAGTGACCCTGAACCAACCGAGGAACCACTCCGCCCAGCTCATCCCCGCCATCGAGGCCCTCCTGAAGCTTTTGGGGCTTGACCTCGAAGGCCTAGATGGGATCTCGGTCGGCCTCGGTCCGGGATCCTTCACCGGGTTGAGGGTGGGGTTGAGTGCCGCCAAGGGCCTTGCCCTTGCCCTGGATAAACCCCTCGTGGGGGTACCGTCCCCCGATGCCCTTGCACGGGATTTCCCCGCTGAGGGACTCCTGTGCATCCTCCTGGATGCCAAAAGGGGGCTCCTTTACATGGGCCTTTACAGGGATGGGAAGAGGATCGGTCCGCTAAGGGCAGTAAGTCCCTCTGAGGTCCTCGAGGTCCTGAAGGGGAAGGAGGTAACACTGGTGGGAGATGGTGCGATCCTTTACCGCGGGGTCTTCGAAGATGTTCCCGGAGTCAAGATACACCCTCAACCCGTATACCCCAGCGCTAAGGTGGTGGCCCTCCTGGGAGAGGAAAAGCTCAAGGGTGGACAACGAGATGACCTTTCAGGCCTCATTCCCCTCTACCTGCGCCCTCCTGATGCCGAACTGAAAAAGAAAAAAGGGAGAGACTGACGCCTCCCCCTTGTCCTTCCCAAGGAAGATCACTTGCCCTCAGGACTTCTTCTGGTGGCAATCATTACACTTGGTGGTGGGACCGGTGGGTTTCCCCTGCTTCTTCAATTCCTTATGACAGCCCATGCAATTTTTGTGATAGGCCCGCATCAAACCCAAGACCTTGCCCCGCTTTTTCTCCTTATGGCATGCGCTGCACTTCTTGGGCTGGGTGCCCTTCTTCTGATTCCACATGTGATGACACTCGACACAGGCCACCTTGTAATCCACCGCGTGTTTCTTGTGGGAAAGGACTACCGGCCCCTTCTTCTTGGCCGTGTACTGGTTGTCGATGGTGACGACCTCAGTGACACCGGTGGCCAGGGCCATGGACACGACCAATCCAAACAAGACGGCCAACCCCACTCCCACCCACTTCTTCATTACACCCCTCCTTTGTTAGGATTTTCACAACCATTTTAGGAAACTGGCCCTGCTTGTCAAGAGGGGTGGGTGGAGTTGACCGGGGGTGATCCCTGTGTGTATGTTTCCTGAAAGGCCATGGAGCAGGTGGTCGTCCTTGATTTCGGTTCCCAGTACACCCAGCTTATCGCCCGCAAGGTTCGGGAGTTGGGGGTCTTCAGTGAGATCCATCCCCCGGATCTCCCTGCCCGGAAGCTGGAAGGCCTTCGGCCGAAGGGTCTGATCCTTTCGGGGGGGCCGAGTTCGGTTTACGAACCTGGGGCTCCCTTCCCCGATCCGGGGATATTCTCCCTGGGGGTCCCGATCCTCGGGATCTGTTACGGGATGCAGGTGATGGTCCATTTGCTGGGAGGGGAGGTCTCCCATGCCCCGAGGAGGGAGTATGGGGGGGCTGAGCTTGTGATCGATGAGCCCGATGAGATCTTCTCGGGGCTTGAAGCAGGCAGGCCTTACAGGGTCTGGATGAGCCACAGGGATCGCGTGGAGAGGCTTCCCGAGGGTTTCGAGACCCTTGCCCATACCTCCAACTCCCCCTATGCGGCCATAGCCGATCGCAAGAGGCGCTTTTATGCCCTGCAGTTCCACCCCGAGGTGGTGCATACTGAGATAGGGCGGGATATCCTCCGCAATTTCCTCTTCCTCATCTGTGAGGCCGAGGGAACCTGGAATATGAGGTCCTTCATGCAGGAGGCCATCCGGCGCATAAGGGAGAGGGTGAGGAAGGGGAGGGTGATCTGCGCCCTTTCGGGGGGAGTGGATTCTTCGGTCACCGGGGCGCTGCTTTTGCGGGCAGTTCCCGAAAGGACTGTCTTTGTGTTTGTGGACAACGGCCTTTTGCGGCTCGGCGAAAGGGAGCAGGTGGAGCGGGTCTTCCGTTCGCAGCTTCACGGAGACCTGAGGGTTGTGGATGCCTCCAGGGTCTTTTTGGAGAGGCTCAAAGGCGTGAGCGATCCGGAACGGAAACGAAAGATTATAGGGGAGGTCTTCGTGAGGGTCTTCGAAGAGGAGGCCAGGAAGATAGGGGATGTCCGTTACCTGGCCCAAGGGACCCTGTATCCGGATGTGATCGAGAGCACATCCTTTAAGGGACCTTCTGTCACCATCAAGACCCACCACAACGTGGGGGGGCTTCCCGAGGAGATGGACCTCGAGCTCATAGAACCCCTGAGGGAGCTCTTCAAGGACGAGGTGAGGGCCTTGGGGCGTGAATTGGGCCTCCCGGAGGAGATCATAGGGAGGCATCCCTTTCCCGGTCCGGGTCTGGCCGTGAGGGTCATCGGTGAGGTGACCGAGGAGAAGCTCGCCATCCTACGACAGGCAGACAGGGTCCTGGAGGAGGAGATGAGGCGCTCGGGATTTTACGAGAAGGTGTGGCAGGCCTTCTGCGTGCTCCTTCCGGTGAGGACCGTGGGGGTGATGGGGGATTCCAGGACCTATGAGTATGTTGTCGCCCTGAGGGTGGTGGAGAGCGTGGATGCCATGACGGCTGACTGGGTGCGTCTGCCCTACGATTTGCTGGATCGGATCTCCAGGAGGATCATAAACGAAGTGAGGGGGATAAACCGCGTCGTTTATGACATAAGTTCAAAACCCCCGAGCACCATCGAGTGGGAATGAGGGATGGCACGCGAATTCGTCCACCTCCACCTTCACAGCCAGTACAGCATCCTGGATGGGGCCATCAGGTTTGAGGAGCTCTTCGAGCTCCTGGAACGCTACGGCATGAAGGCCTGTGCCCTGACGGACCACGGAAATATGTTCGGGGCCATCGAGTTCTACACCATGGCCAGACAACGGGGTATAAAGCCCATCCTGGGTTGTGAGGTCTATGTGGCCCCGAACTCCAGAAGGGAGCGCTCCGGCGAGCCCCATCACCTGGTGCTCTTGGCCATGGACCGCGAGGGTTACCGGAACCTCTGCCACCTGGTGAGCCTCGGTTACCTGGAGGGGTTTTATCAGAAACCGAGGATCG
The DNA here is from genome assembly GCA_003646585.1 of Deltaproteobacteria bacterium. Classification (GTDB taxonomy): domain Bacteria; phylum Desulfobacterota; class B13-G15; order B13-G15; family B13-G15; genus B73-G16. The sequence goes on from QMLA01000031.1 coordinate 5,083, forward strand.
ACCTCGAGCTTCTGGAGGAACTGAATCGGGGGTTATTGGTCCTCACCAGTTGTCTCAAGGGGGAGATCCCGAGCCTCATCCTCAAGGGCGATTGGGAAGGGGCCAAGAGGAAGGCCTCCTATTTCAAGGAGGTCTTCGGGGACAGGTTTTACCTTGAGCTCCAGGACAACGGCATAGAGGAGCAGAAAAGGGTAAATGAGGGGCTGCTCAAGCTCGCCAGGGAGCTGGACATTAAGGTCCTGGCCACAAATGATTGTCACTACCTCCGTCGAGAGGATGCCTTCTTGCACGATGTGCTTCTGTGCATACAGACCGGGAAGACCCTCAACGACCCCAGGAGGCTCCGTTTCCAGACGGACCAGTTCCACCTGAGGTCCCCTGAGGAGATGGAGGCCCTTTTCGGCCATGTGCCCCAAGCCCTCAGCAACACCCTGGAGGTGGCCGAGAGGTGCCAACTGGAACTCGATCTGGGCCACTATCAATTGCCCCACTTTGATCCCCCTGAGGGCAAGACCCTGGAGGGGTACCTGGAGGAGCTGGCAGAGGAGGGGCTCCGCAGGAGGATCCAGGAGCGGGGGATAAGGGATCCGGGGCCTTATTGGGAGAGGCTCAAGAGGGAGCTCCAGGTGATAAACTCCATGGGTTTTGCCGGGTACTTCCTGATCGTTCAGGACTTCGTCAACTGGGCCAAGGAAAGGGGCATTGCCGTAGGCCCGGGAAGGGGGTCAGCTGCTGGAAGCCTTGTGGCTTACTGTTTAGGGATAACCGATATAGATCCCCTAGAACACGGCTTGCTTTTCGAGAGGTTTCTGAACCCCGAGAGGGTGAGCCTGCCGGACATCGATGTGGATTTCTGCTATGAGAGGCGCGACGAGGTGATCCAGTATGTGAAGGAGCGATATGGCCACGATAAGGTCGCCCACATCATAACCTTCGGCAAGATGCAGGCCCGAGCCGTCGTGAGGGATGTGGGTCGGGTGCTGGGGATACCGTACAGGGAAGTGGACATAATAGCCAAGCTCATCCCCGGGGGCCCCAATGTCACCCTGCAGGAGGCCCTTGCCCTTGAGCCGAGGCTCAGGGAGCTGGCCCAAAGGGACGACTCCTACAGGAAGCTCCTGGAGATTGCCTTAAGGCTTGAGGGGATGGTCCGCCACGCCTCGACCCATGCAGCCGGGGTGGTGATAGCCAACAGACCCTTGATGGACTACATGCCCCTTTACCGTGGCAAAGAAGGCGAGATAACGACGCAGTATGCGATGAAGGAGGTCGAACAAATTGGGCTTGTGAAGTTCGACCTCTTGGGCCTCAAGACCCTCACCATGATCGAGGAGATCCTGCGATTGCTCAAGGAACGTCGGGGCATCGAGATCGATCTGAGGAAGATACCGCTTGATGATCCCGAGACTTACAGGCTCCTTTCGGAAGGGGACACCACCGGGGTGTTCCAGCTTGAAAGTCAAGGGATGAGGGATCTGCTGCGCAAGATCAAGCCCCAGAGGTTTTCCGATCTCGTCGCCCTTCTGGCCCTTTACCGCCCGGGGCCACTGGGAAGCGGGATGGTTGAGGATTATATCAAGCGCCGCCGGGACAAACAGAAAATCCAGTATCTGCACGATTCCCTGAGGGACATTTTGGAGGAGACCTATGGTGTACTGGTGTATCAGGAACAGGTGATGATGGTCGCCTCGGCCCTCGCCGATTTCAGCCTGGGGGAGGCGGATCTTTTGAGGAAGGCCATGAGCAAGAAGGTCCCCGAGGAGATGGCCCGCTTAAGGGATAGGTTCATCGAGGGCGCTTCCAGGAAGGGGATCGACCGCCAGAAGGCCTCCGAGATCTTCGACTCGATGGCCAAATTCGCCGAGTATGGTTTCAACAAGTCCCACAGCGCGGCCTATGCCCTGATAGCCTACCGGACCGCCTACCTCAAGGCCCATTATCCCCACGAGTTCATGGCAGCCCTTTTGACCTCGGACATGAACGATTCGGACAAGGTCATGCGATATGTATCCGAGTGCAAGGATCGGGGCATCGAGGTGCTCAAGCCCGATATAAATTCGAGCCTCTGGGAATTCACCGTCGAAGGGGATTCACCTCCCAAGATCCGCTTTGGCCTGGGGGCCATAAAGAACGTCGGAGAGGCGGCGGTCAGGGCAATCCTTGAGGCGAGGGAAGCCGGTCCCTTCAAGAACTTCACCAACTTCTGCCTTCGGGTCGATCCGAGGAAAGTGAACCGAAGGGCCATAGAGAGCCTCATTAAGGCCGGGGCCTTCGATGAGTTCGGTTCCCGCTCAAGGCTCCTGGACCTCTTGCCCAAGGTCATCCAGAAGGCCTCCAAGGGGAGGAACAGCCAGGCCACCCTCTTCAGGTCGCTTCCCGAAGAGGAACCCCCCCTTCGGGAATGGACCGAATCGGAGGTCCTCAGGGCGGAGAAGGAGGTGCTGGGCTTTTACCTGAGCGGTCATCCCCTCAAGGATTACGAACACCTCATCCGGGAAAAGGCCAGGCATACCATAAGGGCACTGGAGGACTTGGATCCCGGTCAGGGGGTGAGGATAGCCGGTCTGGTGGTGAACCTTAGGGAGATCCGCACCAAGAAAGGGGATCGGATGGCGACTGCCGAATTCGAGGATCTCACGGGGAGGATCGAGGGGGTGGTCTTCCCCGACCTCTTCAGGGAGTCTCGGCCTTTGCTGCTGTCCGAAGAGCCCTTGCTGATATCGGGGATCCTGGAAAAGGACGATGACGGAAGGCCGCGCTTGAGGGTCCAGTCCCTGAAGTCCCTCCTTGAGGCCGAAGGGTCCGAGGGCTTAAAGAGGGTCAGGATAAAGATAAAGGCCGAGGGACTGGACCGGGGTCAGCTGGAGGCCTTAAAGGAGCTCTTCAGGAGGAACCAGGGACCCTGTGAGACCTTCCTCCACCTGATCTCCCCCAAAAAGGAGGTGGTAATAAGGCTTCCGGAGGACTTCAGGCTCAATCCCACCGAGGACTTAAACCGGCAAATGGAATCCCTGCTTGGCCCCACGGCCTTCGTCGTGGAGGTGGAGTAAATGCTCAGGCATTATCTGGATTTCGAAAGGCCCCTTATGGAACTGGAGAGGGAATACGAGGAATTGAGCCGCTTTGCCTCCCCTTCGGATCCCAAGGTCCAAAAGAGGCTCGAGAGGATCAGGA
>QMLA01000032.1 GCA_003646585.1 Deltaproteobacteria bacterium
GAAAAATAGGCCTCAAACCTCCCGCTCCTGTAAAGCTGTCTCTGGAGCTGGTCCCTCCTCTGGACCCCACGGGAAGGGGGGAGGAGATGGATCTTGGGCCTCTGGCGTCCGCGGAAGGCCCTGAGGATGTGCTCAAGCTCCAACCCCCTCCTTATGGCTATCACATCCGTCGGCGAGAGGACCTCGATTTTGTAAAACTTCAACCGAAATCCCATATCCCCGGCCACAAGCCCCGTTGTATCGACGACGGCAAACTCCGCCCCCAACTCCAGCGCCCTCTCCAACAGCCTCCTTGCGCCAGCAACCGCCGCCAGCAATTCCTGGGCCGGTGAGGTGGCCCCAAGGAAGTAAAGGCAAAGGGGGACGGGATCGAGCAGATCCCGCTGCTCCCTCAGCAGAACCATCCCCAGGGTGGTGGGAGGGCCAATTACCGATTGCCCCACATCCGCATCAATGTAAGCACTCCTCAAACCCTTCCCGAGGGCCTCCTGAAGGAGAAATCGACAGAGGGTGGTCTTTCCCGTATCGGAGGCCCCGAGGACCACCACGATTCTGTCCTTCTGGATCACCTCCTCTGCCAGTTGATACCAGGCCTGAGGCCTATCCATCTTCCAGCAAACGGAGGAAACGTCGGGCATCTTCAAACATGTTGGTATTGTTGAACATCACGTAATGGGGACGGTCTCCCTCGATCCGCCCCCTGAGCTCCTCCAGTTCCTGCTGTGAGTATCGGTAATTGTAACCTCCCTTTCCGTGCAGGCGCCAGTACACGATCCCTCCCCAGGTGGCCTCATCCGAGAAGGGATCCACCACATGAACAAGGTCCAGCTCCTCACATATCGACCTGACCACTTCCCCTGGCCATCCCCTGGGTTCCCATCCCAGGATGAAACCATCCCTCCTTATCCGGCCGAAGAAGGCCCTTATGTTCCTCAGGGCGTCATCGGTCGGCTTGAAGCTCAAGGGGGTCTGAAAGATGATGATCCTGGCCCCCAGGGCTTGAGCCGAAAGCCTGGTCACCTCCCATGCCTCAAGCACCTCTTCGGTGGGCTTGAATGCCCCATATCTGTCCTTCCGGTCCTCGGGGATCTTCAGTTTGAGGCGTCTGTAAGTGGGGCTTTTGGGCTCATGGGTTATCAGTTGCCAGGCCTTTATCGTGAATTCGAAACCCTCGGGAGCCTCCGAGCGCCACCTCCTCAGGGTATCCTCCCTGGGGGGCTGATAAAAGGTCTGCTGCACCTCAACGCACCCAAAGGTCCCGTAGTAGGTGGACCTTGAAACTGGGAACCCACAGCAACCTACTTTTACCATCCTTTTTAAAATTATACTTTGTCAGAGGGTCCACCGACCACCCCTTGGACACAAACACCGGATGGGTATTAAAATTTTCTGAGAAAAGCCAACGAGGAGGGCTCCGATGGTGCCCGAGGAAATAAGGAAAAGGGTCGAGGAGTTGCGCCGGGAGATCGAGTATCACAACTACCGTTATTATGTGCTGAACGACCCGGTGATCTCGGATGCCGAATACGATGCCCTGATGAGGGAACTGGAGGAGCTGGAACGACGGTATCCGGAACTCGTCACTCCCAACTCCCCCACCCAGCGGGTTGGGGCTCCTCCCCTGGAGGAATTCGGCACCGTGGAGCACCGGATGCCTATGCTGAGCCTTTCCAATGCCTTCAGCGAGGAGGAGGTCAGGGAGTTTGACAGGAGGGTGAAGCGCTTCCTCGGGGTGCTGCACGACATCCAGTACACGGCCGAGCCGAAGATCGATGGTGTAGCGGTGGAGATCATCTACGAGAGGGGGGTCCTTACCGTAGGGGCCACAAGGGGAGATGGCTACAGGGGAGAGGACGTCACCCAGAACATCCGCACCATAAAGATGATCCCCCTTTATCTGATAGAGGACGAGGAACCGATCCCCGAGTACCTGTCGGTTCGGGGAGAGGTCTACATGGACCGCGAGGATTTCAGGCGCCTGAACCGCGAGAGGGAGGAGCGCGGTGAGACCCTTTTTGCCAACCCCAGGAATGCCGCAGCCGGTTCCCTGAGGCAGTTGGATTCCTCGGTTACGGCCAAAAGGCCCCTGAAGGTCTTCTTTTACGGCATAGGGGAATGCCGGGGGCGCGAGTTCCGGAGCCAGTGGGAGGTACTGCAGACCCTGCCCAAATGGGGCCTCAGGGTGAACCCCTTTGTGGAGCTCTGCGAAAACATCGAAGAATGCATCCACTACTATCAGAGGCTCCTGGAAAAGCGCGAGGAGATTCCCTATGAAATGGACGGCATAGTGATAAAGGTCAACGACCTTGAGCTTCAGAGGCGCCTGGGGGAGATATCCCGGAGTCCAAGGTGGGCTGTGGCCTTCAAGTTCCCAGCCGAGGAGGCCACAACCCGGGTCCTGGACATAGTGGTGCAGGTGGGGAGAACCGGAGTCCTGACCCCGGTGGCCGTCCTTGAGCCCGTCCAGGTGAGTGGAGTGGTGGTCAGCAGGGCGACCCTGCACAACATGGATGAGATTAAGCGGAAGGACGTGCGGATAGGTGACTGGGTCCTGGTGCACAGGGCGGGAGAGGTCATTCCCGAGGTCATAAAGCCGATAAAGGAACGCCGAACGGGCCAGGAGCGGGAGTTCCAGATGCCGGATCGCTGTCCGGCGTGTGGATCGAAGGTGGTGAGGCTGCCCGGGGAGGTGGCTTACAGGTGCATAGGGCTTTCCTGTCCGGCCCAGCTCAAGGCGCGGATCCGCCACTTTGCCTCCCGGAGGGCGATGGACATAGAGGGACTCGGGGAAAAGCTCATAGAGCAACTGGTGGACAGGGGGCTGGTGAAGGACCTGGCCGATATCTATTACCTCAAGAAGGTGGACTTCCTGAAGCTTGAGGGAGTGGCCGACAAACTCGCCCAGAAGCTCCTTGGGGCCATCGAGCGCAGCAAGGACACCACCCTGGCCAGGTTCCTCTATGCCCTGGGGATAAGGCATGTGGGAGAACACCTCGCTCAGCTTCTGGCAACCCACATAAAGAAACTCGACAATTTCTACAACATCCGCAAGGACGATCTGCTGAGGATTCCGGGGATCGGTCCCGAGGTGGCGGAAAGTGTGGTGAGCTTCTTCCGCGATCAGGAGAACAGGAGGGTGATCGAGAAGATGCTCCAGGCGGGGCTGCGGATCCGGGAACCGGAAGAGGAGGTCGCCGAAAAGCCCTTAAAGGGGAAGGTCTTCGTATTCACCGGGGCCCTTGAGAGCATGACCCGCGAGGAGGCAAAGAGGCTGGTCGAAGAGAGGGGAGGTATAGCGGCCTCAAGCGTCAGTCGTCGGGTGGACTATGTGGTGGTGGGCAGGGATCCCGGCTCCAAATACGATAAGGCAAGGACCCTGGGGCTTCAGATCATCGATGAGGAAGAGTTCAAAAAACTGTTGGGAATTGAATGATGGATCAGGACGATCACAAAAGGAGTGGCAGCAAACTTAAGGGACGCGAGATAATCCTGGGGGTAACGGGGGGGATTGCCGCTTACAAGGCGGTCGAACTCCTCAGGGAGATGGTCAAGAGGGGGGCGAATGTGCACGTGGTGATGACCAAAAATGCCATGAAATTCGTCACCCCCCTGACCTTCCAGACCCTTTCGGGGCATCCGGTCCTTTATGAGATGTTCAGGCTCCTGGAGGGGTCCCGCATCGGGCATGTGGCCATGTCCGACAGGGCGGAACTCATGGTCATCGCACCGGCCACGGCGAACATCCTCGGCAAGATCGCCAACGGCATTGCCGATGACCTCCTAACGACGATGGTCATGGCGATGGACGTGCCGGTGCTCTTTGCCCCATCGATGAACGTCAAGATGTGGCATAGCCCTGTGGTGCAGCACAATGTGGCAAAACTCAAAAGCTATGGCTATCACTTCGTGGAGCCCGCTGAAGGGGATCTGGCCTGTGGCAGCATGGGCAGGGGAAGGCTTGCGGAGATCCCCGAGATCGTGGAGAAGATCGAGGACATCTTCACCCCCAAGGACCTTAAAGGGAGGAGGATCCTGGTCACAGCCGGTCCAACCCTGGAAGCCATAGATCCCGTGCGTTACATCACCAATCCCTCCACGGGAAAGATGGGCTACTCGGTGGCAAAGATGGCCAGAAGAAGGGGGGCTGAGGTCCTTTTGATATCCGGTCCCACCGATCTGACCCTGCCCCGGCGCGACATCCCCATCATAAGGGTGAAGACGGCGCGGGAGATGTATGAGGCTGTGATGGATCACTTCGAGGATTACGATGTCATCATAAAGACGGCAGCGGTGGCCGACTTCAGGCCGAAGGACAGCTCCCGATCCAAGATCAAAAAGATCTCCAGAAATGGCTTTTCCCTTGAACTGGAGTCAAATCCCGATATCCTGGCCGAACTGGGAAGGAGGAAGGGGTCCAGGATCCTCGTGGGCTTTGCCGCTGAGACGGATCAGCTGCTTGAAAACGCCCAGGAGAAGCTCCGCCAGAAGAACCTCGACATCATCGTGGCCAACGACGTCACCCAGCCCGGAGCGGGTTTCGGCACCGATACCAACATCGTGAAGATCATCGATCAAAGCGGAAGGGTAAGGGGACTTCCCTTAATGAGCAAGGACATCGTCGCAGATATAATCCTCAACGAAATCCTCAAGCTGTTGAAGAAGCGAGAAGACCAGAGCCCCTGGCCTGAGGACTGGGATTAAAGGGAATTGAGGAGGTCCTTTTTGCCCTCAAGGTCCTTCTTGAGTTTCTTGAGGGCCTGAATCTCAATCTGTCTTACCCTCTCCCGGGAAACATTGAACACCTTGCTGAGATCCTGAAGCGTCACCGGCTCCTCTGACATGAGCCTCTTCTCCACGATGGTCCGTTCCCTCTCACTTAGCTTGGAGAGGGCATCCCGTACCACCCGCTTTATCAGCTCACGCCGCTCCTTGTCGGCAAGCCTCTCCTCCTGATTGGGGGCAAAATCGGCCAAAAAGTCCAAGAAGGTGGCCTCCTGTTCCTCGTCGACCCTCGCGTCCAAGGAGAGATCCCTGAACCTCACCCTCTCGTACATCTCCTCGATCTCTTCCTCGCCCACCTTCAGCTCGTCGGCAAGGCTTTTGAGCCTCTCCTGCCTGCTGCCTTCCCCTTCGTCCAGCTCCCACAGCCGACCCATCTTGTAAAAGAGCTTCTTCTGGGCCTGGGTGGTGCCGACCTTGACCAGGCTCCAGGATCTCATGATGTAATTCTGGATATATGCCCTGATCCACCAGATCGCATAGGAGATGAAGCGATAGCCCTTGGATGGATCGAAGTGCCTCAGGGCCACCATCAACCCCAGGTTTCCCTCCTGGATGAGATCCGAGAGCCTGAACCCGTAACCCCTGTACTCCAGGGCCACCTTCACCACGAACCTCAGGTTGGCCATAATGAGGCGCTTTCCCGCCTCCTCGTCCCCGGCCTTGTAGCGGAAGGCCAGCTCCTTCTCCTCTTCGGGGCTCAGGACGGGGTACTTACCGATGGCCTTAAGATAACGGGCCTCGATGTTCGCCTCTTCGTGCCTTTCCTCCGGATTTTCCACCTTCACCCTTCCTTCCATCTTTCACCTCTCTTACAATCTTAAGGCCCCAAAGGGGGCATTGCAAGGAAGAAAACTTCTGCTAAAAAATAAGACATGTCCTGCTGGGATCCACCCCCTCTGCCCGAGGGCCTTCGGATAAAGAGGGTCATCGACAGATGGGATGGAAGAGGATATGTGTACCTCAAGGTCGAAGGGGAAAGGGGGGAGACGTTTATCCTCAGGGCTTCCGTCAACGAGGCCCGATGGAGGATAATCCTCTTTGAGTCCCCGGATTGGAGGAGAAGGTGGTCGTTTTGCCTTCAGTGAAGGTACTGGCGATGGTACTAGCCGGGGGAAGGGGGGAGAGGCTTCATCCCCTCACCCAGTACCGATCAAAGCCCGCCGTTCCCTTTGGGGGAACGTACAGGCTTATAGACTTCGTCCTCAGCAACCTCTTCAACTCCGGCATACTGCACATTTATGTGCTCACCCAGTACAAGGCCCATTCCCTCATCAGACACCTTCAACAGGGCTGGATATTGACCCAGCCGGTGGACGGTGCCTTCATCATCCCCGTGCCGGCCCAGATGCAGGTGGGCGAAAGCTGGTATCAGGGGACAGCCGATGCCGTCTATCAGAATGTCGCCCTCATCAAGAGGATGAACCCGGAGCTTGTGCTCGTCTTCGGTGCCGATCATGTCTACACGATGGACATCAGGCAGATGATCGAGTTCCACCTGGAGAAGGACGCGGATATAACGGTCGCCACCATACCCATGCCCCGTTCGGAGGCCTCAAGGTTCGGGGTAACGGTAGTCGATAGCGAGGGAAGAATCTGCGAATTTAAGGAGAAGGTGAAGGATCCACCCGCAATGCCCGGCAATCCGGATCTGTCCCTGGTTTCGATGGGCAATTACGTCTTCAAATCCGAGGTCCTGATCGAGGAACTGGAACTCGATTCCCGGGACCCCGAAAGCACCCACGACTTCGGCAGGGACATCCTCGGCAAGGCGATAAAACGGCGGAAGGTCTACGCTTATGATTTCTCCACCAACCGCATCCCCGGCACCGATGGTCAGGGACGTTACTGGAGAGACGTGGGGACCCTTCGCAGCTATTACGAGGCCAATATGGACCTGATCAAACCCCTGCCCCAATTGAACCTCTACAACCCCCACTGGCCCATCAGATCCGCCAGGTATCACGACTCACCGGCAAAGGTGGTTATAGGTTCAGAGGGACAGATGGGCCTTGTGGAAAACAGCCTCCTTTCGCCAGGGGTGATCATCTCGGGGGCCTATGTGCGGAATTCCATAATAGGGCGAAACACCAGGATATGGAGCAGGGCCGTGGTGGAGGACTCGATCCTCCTGGGAGAGACCGAGGTAGGAGAGGGAGCCCATATACAGCGGGCCATCATAGACCACGGCAACTCCATCCCTCCGGGAGAGAAGATCGGCTATGATCCGGAGAGGGACAGGGGAAAATACTTCGTTGACCCCTCCTCCGGCTTGGTCATTATCCCCCGAAACCCCCTCTATTAGTCCTTATTGTCCTCCTCCACCGCCTCCCTCAACCGATCCAGGATCCTGGGTATGGCCGAAGTGACCCTGTCCCAGCTCGGGATGAGGGGAATGCCCAGGGGGTCCTGCAGGAACACCTCTGCGGCGATCCTTATCGCACGGGTGAAGGTCTCAACTGCCATGCTTTCGGCATGGCGGTCAAAATACAGGCCATTTATGGCGGCATCATCCTCGTAACGCTTCACGATGTCATAAGCGCTGGCAACATAGGTGGCGACCAGGGTGTTGAAGAACCCCTCATTGAAGATAACCCCTTCTGAGGCGAGGTTCCTGAAGAGGGATTTGCAGATGTCAATGCCCATCTTCATTAAGCCCTTTGAAGGATCTTCCGGGGAAAGGGGCTGGTGTTTGTGCTCGTAGCGGTCGATGATGTCCACCTGACAAACCCTCTTGGGGGATACGTTCCTGTAAATCTCGGCCAGAAGCCCGACCTCAAGCCCCCAGTCAGCCGGTATCCGGGTGACCCTGGCGAGGTCGGCCTCCATGGAGAACTCTCCGGCCAGGGGATAACGGAAGCTCTTCAGGAAATCCAGAAGGGGCATGGGGCCCAGGATCTCCTCCAGCGCCTTGAGGCGGGGGACGACCAGCAGCCTGGTGACCCGCCCGTGCAGCCTATCGGTCACCCGGCTGTAATAGCCCTTACAGTACTGGTAATCCAGGTTGGGATTTATCACCGGGTAACAGAGCCTGGCCAGAAAGGTCCTGTTGTAGGTGAGGATGTCGCAGTCATGAAGCGTTATCACTCGAATATGGGGAAGGGAAAGCACGTACCCCCAGGCTATCCACACGGCACGCCCCTTTCCAGCCTCCCCTATCGTCAAGCCAGCCCTTTCGATCTCCCTGTAGATCTCGGTCACCCTGTCGCCGTCGTTCCAGACCAGGATCGTCCTCTGGGGCAGCACCGAGAAAAAGTCCCGGGCGTAGCGAAACTGGTCCTTGTTGGCGTTTCCAAGGCTCACCACCACGGTGTTGATGTAC
>QMLA01000033.1 GCA_003646585.1 Deltaproteobacteria bacterium
CCTCCTCTGCCCCGCCAAGCATCCCCCCGATCTTGACCGCGGCCATAATAAAGGCGGCCGTTTTGCGCTCGTGAATCCACTGGATCAATCCCCCATCCACCTCCTTGCCCTCGACCTCAACGTCAACAGCTTGCCCCCCGACCATCCCTTCACTGCCCACAGCCCTGGCCACTTCATGGATCACACTGAGGGCCACCTCGGGGGAAATCCCCTCCCTCGCCCCCGGGCTCGACATCAATCCGAAGGCGTCCGTAAGGAGGGCATCTCCGGCCAGGATGGCCAGTGCTTCACCGAAGACCCGATGGCTTGTCGCCCGTCCCCTCCGGTAATCATCGTCATCCATGGAGGGCAGGTCATCGTGGATGAGGGAATAGGTATGGATCATCTCCAGGGCGCAGGCAAAGGGCAGGGCCCTCTGGGGATCACCTCCCACAGCATAGCAGGAAGCGAGGACCAGCAAGGGCCTTATCCGCTTTCCCCCCGAAAAGACGCTATAACGCATTGCCTCGGGAAGCCTCGAGGGAATGCATCCCTCCCTGGGGAGAAATCTCCCCAGGGCTTCCTCAACCATCTTCGCCCAGTTTTCTATTATCCTCAGCCTTCTCCTCCTCAAAGGGTCTGGATACAAGCCTCTCTCCCTCCCTCATGAGGATCTCCACCCGCCTTTTCACCTCATCGAGCTTCCTGTGACAAATTCTGGACAGCTCAACCCCCTTCTCGAACAACCTCAGGGCCTCCTCAAGGGGAAGGTCACCCCGCTCAAGCTCCTCAACGATTTCCTCAAGCTCCCTCAACGACTGCTCGAAACTCCTTTCCTCCATCCCTCATCCCCCAGGGATCGAAGGAGGCTTTCGGGAGACACCCTCCTTTTGCGAAACCTTATGGCCCAGTGAAGGTGGGGCCCTGTAGCGCGCCCCGTCAGGCCGACCGTCCCTATCCGTTCCCCCCTCCTGACGAATTCGCCCTCCTTTACCAAGATCCGCTCAAGATGGCAGTAAAGCGAGAATAACCCCAGACCATGGTGTATTATAACCGTGTTGCCTTCAAGCAACAATGAACGCACAAAGACCACCTTTCCCGAATTGGTGGCCACAACGGGACTCCCCTTGGGGGCAGAGATATCAAGACCCGTATGAAGGCTACTGTACCGTCCGTTTATCAAGCGCCTCAAACCGAACTCTGCTGTAATTCGGCCCTCCAAAGGGAAGATGAAGCCCCGGGTCCACAGGGCCGGCGAATCCCAGCCCCGTTCAAGGATCATCCTCACCAATGCCTTCTCCTGCCCAATCCTTTGCAGATCTCGGGGGGAATATTCCACCTTTTCCCGGGGAAGTTTGAGGGATACCAGGGGCAGTCTGCGCTTCTTTACTTCGACGAGAAGGGACATATTGCTTTCCCTGTCTCCGACAGAGACCCTGTATCTCCTCGCAGGTGCGCACAGATCCACCCCTATGACCCCTTCATAGAGCCTTCCCCTTTTCACAAAGGGAATGGCCTCTTTTGCAAAATAGCCTTTGAAAGGGGGGATGCCCCTAACCCTGATGACCCCGAGATCACCCTGCAGGATACGGTGGGGGAAATCAAGGACCTCAATGGCGTTACAGAGGACGGGCAAAAGGAGGAAGGAACAGATCAGGGATCTCATCCCCTCTCCTTCACTTCGCACTTTATTTCCCCTCTGTGCAGGGTCACCTTGACCATATCCCCCGGAGAGACCTGGGAGGAATCCTTGAGGAGCGTGTTCTGTGGCAGGATCCAGGTTATTGAATATCCCCTCTCGAGAATGGCCAGGGGACTCAAGGCGTTGAGTTTCCCCACCACACCCTCAAACCTTTCGGTCCTCGACCTCAGCTGGAGACCCATGACGGCTTTCAGCTTACCCCACAGTTCTGCAAGGCGCCTTCCCAACAGCTCCGCGTGTGCTTTCGGAGAGCGGGTAAGCAGGAGCCTGTGCAGAACCTGGAGGCGTTCGGCTCGGGATGAAATCGCCTTCTCCGCGCTCCTTATAAGCCTCCTTTGCAGTTCCCCGAGCCTCTGGGCCCTTTCCTGAAGGCGCTTGCGAGGATCCTTGAGGGCCCTGGTGAGCCTCCTCAGGGTTTCGGCCTTTACGGTCAGCAGATGGCCGATTTTGGCCTGCAGCCTCCTTTCCATAAAGCAGATCCTTTCCCTCAGCTCCTCTTTTCGCTTCACCACGAGCTCGGCCGCCGCCGATGGGGTAGGGGCCCGAAGATCTGCCACGAAATCCGAGATGGTGTAATCCGTCTCATGGCCCACGGCAGATATGACCGGTACCGGACAGCGGTAAATGCTCCGGGCCACGATTTCCTCGTTGAAGGCCCAGAGGTCTTCCAGCGATCCCCCGCCCCTTGCCACGATGATGACATCCACATCGCCGCAGTTACCGAGGTAATCGATCCCTTGGGCGATCTCCTCGGCCGCCCCCTCACCCTGAACCCTGACGGGGTATATGAGGATCTCGAGGTTCTCGAAGCGCCTCTTGAGGACATTTAACATGTCCCTTATCACCGCCCCCTTTGGGGAAGTGACGATGCCTATGCGCCTGGGCAGAAGCGGCAAAGGGCGCTTCCTGGAGGGATCGAAAAGCCCCTCCTGTTCAAGCTTTCTCTTCAATTGTTCGAAGGCAAGCTGCAGGGCCCCAAGCCCTTTGGGCTCTATGTAATCCACAATGAGCTGGTATTCCCCTCGGGGCTCATAAACCCCGATTCTGCCCCAGCAGAGTACATGCTGTCCGTCCTGGGGGCGGAATTTCAAAAATCGCACCTGCCCCCTGAAGATCACCGCCTTTATCTGAGCCTTCTCGTCCTTCAGGGTGAAGTAGAGGTGTCCGGAAAGGGGTTCCTTCAGATTCGATATCTCCCCCTCCACGATGATCTCCGAAAACTCCCCCTCCAGCAGATCGCGGATCTTGGACGTAAGTTCACTTACGGTATAAATCCTCAGGGGAAAGACCATCTTTTCCATATTACCGCAAAATTTTCCCTTACCGAAGGAATCCGGGAGGGAGAAACATCAAGGCTTAAGGTCGCTTAAAAGCTTTCCGCCTGAGGCCAGGTTTTCCTTTGGGTGATCGACGATCACAATATGGACGTCCTCTGGTTTGACTCCGGCCACGCGCACCAGGGTCTCGGTTATCTCCTGCACGATCTTCCTCTTCTGCTCGATGCTCCTTCCCTCGATCAAATCTATCCTCACAAGGGGCATCTCTTCCCTCCTATACCAACAGGTATTTCCTCCTCACCTCTTCGTTTTCCCTCAACTCCCGAATACTTCCCTTAAAGCGGATCCTTCCATTGTCGATGATGTAACCCCGATCGCTTATCCGCAGGGCCGACCTCACGTTCTGCTCGGCCAGAAGAATCGTCAATCCCACTTCCTTTAACTTCAGGATCTGCTCCTCGAGGACCCGAACCAGGACTGGGGCCAACCCCTCTGTGGGTTCATCCAGCAGCAACAGCTCCGGGTTGGTCACAAGGGCCCGGGCAATGGCAAGCATCTTCTGCTCCCCACCACTTAAGCATCCCGCCCTGCGGTTCCTGATCTCCCTGAGGGCTGGGAAAAGCTCATATACCCTGTCCCGGGTCCAGCCGTCGCCGTCCCTTGGGCGTTCGGCTATCTCGAGGTTTTCCTCCACCGTGAGGTCGGCAAAAATCCTCCTGTCATCCGGGACATAGGCGATGCCCTTGCGGGCAATCTGATAGGGCTCCCTTCCTGTAATGTCCTCGCCTTTGAAGAAGATCCTGCCCTGACGGGGGGGGACCAGTCCCATGATGCTCTTCATGGTGGTTGTCTTTCCCGCACCATTTCGGCCCAACAAACACACGACCTCTCCAGGCTCCACCTCCAAAGAGACCCCAAACAGGATGTGACTCAACCCGTAGTAGGTGTGGATTCCTTCCACCTTCAACATACTTCCCCTCCCAGGTACGCTTCCTGGACCCTCGGATCCCGCCTCACCTCCTCAGGGGAGGCCTGAAGGAGGGTCTGTCCCTGGTGCATTACCATTATGCTTTTGGCGATGGAGAAGACGATCTCCATATCGTGCTCACAGAAGAGGATGGTGAGGTTCCTAGTTTCGGCAAGGTGCTTTATCAGCTCGATGGTGGAAGCCGTCTCCTCGGGTGACATGCCGGCTGTGGGTTCGTCTAGGATCAACAGCTCGGGATCATTCCCCAGGGCTATGGCGATCTCAAGGACCTTCTGGTCCCCGTGGGAGAGGGTACCGGCAACCTCATAGGCCTTATCCAGCAATCCCACGCTTTGCAGCAGTTCTTCGGTCTTCTCCACCGCCAGCTTCCTGGCAGGACGAAACAGCTGCGAGCTCTTTCCCTGATGGGCCAGTACCGCCACCTGGACATTTTCAAAGACGGTGAGCCGGTGAAAGATGTTCACTATCTGAAAGGAACGGGCTATGCCCTTTTTGCATATTTCATAGGGAGGGAGTCCCGTGATGTCCTCCCCCTTGAAAAGGATCCGTCCCCGCTCGGGTTTGAGCTGTCCCGTTATGAGGTTGAACAGGGTGGTCTTTCCAGCTCCGTTGGGGCCGATCACCGCTACTATATCGCCCCTTTCAACGGTGAGATTGGCTCCTCTTACCGCCTTGAAGTCGCCGAAGGACTTCTCCACCCCTTCAACCTTCAGCATTACCCCCTCCTTTTGCCGAGTTCTCCCCTGCCTTGAGCAAACCTCTCCAGGACGAAGCCCATCACCCCTTCGGGCAGGAAGAAGATGAGCAGTATCAGGATGACACCGAGTATCAGGGTCCAGTATTCGGTGTAAATGCCGACGAAGGTCCTTAAGGAAACGATGATGGCCGCCCCGATTATCGGTCCCACAAAGGTGAACCAGCCACCCAGAAGGCACATAATGAAAATCTCAAGGGACAGGACCCAGAAGAGCAGATCGGGAAAGACCGACCCTTCAAGGACCACAAACAGCACCCCTGCCACCCCCGCGAAGAAGGTGGCGATCACGATGGCGACAAGCTGATGCCTCCTCACGTTCACCCCCACCGCTTCACAGCGATCCGGATTATCCCTTATGGCCTGAAGAGTGCGCCCGAAGGGGGAGTTTACGATGCGATAAAGCAGATAGATGCACACGGTTACCACGGCCAGGATGAAGTAATACGAACTTTTCAACGATGAGATAAAGGAAGGCATCGGGATCCCGTGGATGCCGTCATCACCCCCGGTGAAACTATACCATCGGAAGACAATAGCCCACACGAGGGACCCCAGCGATATCTGGAGCATCCCGAAGTAGAGCCGCGTGAGCCTCACGCAGAACCAACCGATGAGGAAACCCACCACCGCAGCCGCCAGGGGACCGGCGAGGAAGGCAACCCACTTGGGCCAGGAGGTCTTGGTGAGGATCAGGGCCACGGTATAAGCCCCAACCCCGTAAAAAACCCCGTGGTGGAATTGATACATGCCCCCGTAGCCCACCGTGAGATTGAGGCTCATGGCCAAAAGGGCCGTCACAAAAATCAGGGCGATGATATAGGTGTAAAAACGGGGCAACATGAAAGGCAAAAGGACCAATATCCCCAGGATTGCCGCCGAAAGCCATGGCCACTTGTCCTTCTTTTGCAAATCGAACCTCCTTACCAAACCGATTTGAGAAGCCCTTTGGGGCGCATCAAGAGCACTATCACCACCGCCGCGTAGGGAAAGACGATGGCAAACTGGGGCCAGAATAGGACACCGAGGGCCTGGGTCACCCCGAAGATCAGGGACCCGACCAGGGCCCCCCAGATATTGCCGAGGCCTCCGATGGTGACTATGAGGAAGGCCTCGATGATGATGTCATGATCCATCCCCAGGGTGATGCTCACCGTAGGGGCCACAAGGGCACCGGCCACCCCGGCCAGATAACATCCGAGGACGAAGGCCGCCGCAAAGACCCAGCTTACGTTGATCCCCAGGGCCCCCACCATCTCCCGATCCACCGCGGCGGCGCGGCAGATCTTGCCGACCTTGGTCCTGTTGGTAAAGAGCCACAGAAATACCGCCACAAGGGGACCTATTATCAGCAGGAACAGGTTGTAACGGGGAAAGGCGGACCCAAGAATGGAGATGGAACCCTTGAGCCCTCCAGGGGGCATGATGGAACTGTACTTCGGCCCCCACACCATCTTCACCAGATCCCCCAGGATCAGCATCAGGGCGAAGGTGAAGAGCAACAGCATAAGATGCTCCCTCTGATACAGGTGGCAGAAAAGGAGCCTCTCTGCCACAAAACCGACCACTGCCACCACTACGGGGGCCAGAAGCAACGCAAGCCAGAAACCGGTACTCCCCATCCCAAAGTAGGTGTAAATGCTGAAGGCGGAAAAGGCCCCGATCATGTAAAGGGACCCGTGAGCGACATTGGGAACCCTCAAAACCCCCAGGATGAAGCTCATGCCCGCCGAAACGATAAAGAGGATCATCGAACGACTGAGACCCACCAACAGCTGCGTGCACAAAGATGCCCACTCCATAGCCTTCCTTCTCCAGCCCTTTTTTGGATAAAAGAGGGCGGAGGCCAAAGCCTCCGCCCTCTGAAGTCCTAATAGTTTACTTCCCTTTCCTCGCTTTCATGATCTCTTCGCAAGGAGGCATCACATCCTTTCCGGGAATGGTCACTATGTTCGAAGAGATTAGGAAATTGTACTGCGGGACCTTCTTGGTCACACCGAGGAACATGGGCAACACCACCTGATGATCACATGCGCGCATCTCTATCTCGCCCACAGGGCTCATGATCTTCAGGCCCTCGATGGCATCGATGAATTTCTCGGTGTCAACCGAACCGGCCTTCCTGTAGGCGGCAGCGATGAACTTGGCGGTGATCCAACCATGGAAGGCGGGGAAACCAGGGGGCTCACCATAGGCCGCCCTGAAGGCCTTCACAAAGGCCTTGTTCTCAGGGGTTTCGGGATAGTAGAAGTGGTAATCCATCGTCCCCATCACCCCCTCGGGAGCTTCGGGTCCCAGGGGCTTGAGCACCGCGTGGTCGGTAGCGGTATGGATGCAGATGGCCACCTTCTTGGCCATACCGGTGGCCTTTATGGCCTTCATGACGTTGGTCATGCTCCGGCCACCGGTGCAGAAGATCACTGCGTCGGGCTCAGCGGACATGATGGCGGTGAGATAGGGGATCAAGTCGGGTTCACCCACCTTCCACCAGGACTCCCCTATCTTCTTCACCTCAGGTTTCAGCCTCTTTAAGTTCCGCCAGGCGGCCCTCCCTATGGCATGGCCGTATTCATAGTCATCACCGGCGATCCAGTACTTGATATAGGGCTTCTTGGAGAGGCCCACAGCCATGGCCCTTCCCGCCATGGCCGTGTTCTCGGTGGTGGAAAAGACATAACGATGCCCTTTCTCACCCGTTATCCTATCACTTTTGGCCATCCAGACGAAGAAGGGTACCTTCTCCTTGTAGGCAAGGTCCGAAACGGCCAGGGCCACCGAACTGGAGATGGTCCCCACAAGGATGTCCACCCCTTCCCTCATTATCAGCTCCTTGGCCATGCTCAGGCCGATATCCACTTTGAACTTGGTGTCGCGGGTGGTGAACTCGATCTTGCGCCCCAAAACTCCCTCTTTGTTGATCTCCTCAAGGGCGAGCTTAAAGCCATTCAGGGCATCCTTCGCGTAAACCGCCGGTGGGCCACTGTAACAGTCTATGATGCCCACCTTAATGGCCTTACTACCCGCATATACCCCTCCCGAGAAGACAAAAAGGGTTAAAAAGGCCACAATCCCCGCTACTCCAACCCTAAACTTCATGCCACACCTCCTTTCCCCCTCAACTTAAATTTGATTTTATCATAGCTTACCCTTGACGGCTTATATGTCAAGAAGATCCCCTTTCGGCCTGGTGCATGGGTATAGACATCGTACCACCCTGGGGAAGGAGGGTTGGGGAGGGCAGAGGCTGCCCACCTCATCCTTGAGGTGTTCCGCAGGGTTGGGATACCCTGGGATCGACAAATCAAACC
>QMLA01000034.1 GCA_003646585.1 Deltaproteobacteria bacterium
CCCCCAGAGCGCCTCCCTGACCTCAGGCCTCTGGGAAATCAAGGAGGCCATCATGCCCACCTCAGGGGCCCTTATCTCCTCGCTCACATCCCTTCCATCCAGGAGGATCCGACCATCCGATCCCACCTCGATTCGGGTCACCGATATGATCCTCTTCAGGCCGCAGACATCATCAGGGCTCAGGCGGCTCTGGATGGCCTTCAATGCAAGGGCTCGATAAGTGGCCCCTGTGTCAAGGTAGCGATACCCCAGACGCCTGGCCAGGATCCGCGCCGCAGTGCTCTTGCCAGAACCCGCAGGACCGTCAATGGTCACCGTTATCCTCTTGCCCATTGCCTCAGGACCTCGATGAACCTCCGGTTTTCCTCGGCCCTGCCGATGCTCACCCTGATATAATCCGGCAGACCATAACCCCTCATATCCCTGACGATTATCCCCCCCTCCTCCAGCAGTTCCAGAAGACGCTCCTTGCCATCTCCCACTTTGACCAGGAAGAAGTTGGCCTCCGACCTCAGATACTCAATGCCCACCTCCCTGAACCCCTCCTCAAGCATCCTCTTCCCCTCAAGGATCACCCTCCTGGTCTCCCGCTGAAACTCCAGATCCTCCAGTGCCCCGAGGGCTGCGGCCAGCGCCAGAACACTTATGTTGAAGGGTTGATGCACCTTACGAAGGACCCCCACGAGCTCCTCACGGGCAACACCATAACCTATCCTCAAACCGGCAAGGCCGAAGAATTTGGAAAAGGTCCTGAGGACCAGGATGGGGCGATCGAGGGTCAGGAGCCACCCGAGCCGGGGATAACCTTCAGAGGCGACGAACTCGGCATAGGCACAGTCGATCACGATGAGGACGTATTCCGGAACCCACTCGATAAACCTCTCGAAATCCCCCTGGGTGAAGATCGTCCCCGTGGGGTTGTTCGGGTTGTCGAGGAAGATCATCTTTGTGCGCGGACCAACGGCCTGGGCCATCCCGGAAAGATCCAGCCTCAAATCCCTGAGGGGGACCTCCCTCACATCGGCTCCCCTCGAACGGGCCGAGATCCTGTAATAGGCATAACCGGGCTTGGGAACCAGGACCTCATCCCCCTCCCTGAGGAAGGCCCTAACGGCCATATCGATCACCTCGTTGGAACCACTTCCCAGCAGCAGATTCCCCTTCCCCACCCCCAACCACTGCGACAGCCTCCCGAGCAATTCCTCCCTCAACCCATCCGGATAACGGTGGATCCTGCCAAGCACGCCCTTTATCCTCTCTACGGCCCTGGGAGGTGGCCCCAGAGGATTCTCGTTGGCAGAAAGCCTCACCTGCCCCTCCCCATAATCCCTACCCAGGGGATAGGAGGGAAGCTCCTCTATATATGGCGGGATCAAAAACCTAAGCATTTACGGACCATATCCTCCATATCTTCAAGCATTTTCTCAACTTCTTCCTCTTCCATCCCCGCTCCCCTTGCGACCTTTATCAGCATCTCGGGGGGGAGGATGTCGTCAGGGCTGTGGGAATCGGAACCGAGGACCAGTCGTGCCCCGCATCTCTTGGATACCTTCAGTATGTGGCCGTTGCAGAGGCAGTGGCCGCGTCTCGCGCTTATCTCGAGGCGGACCCCCTTTTTTGCCGCCAGTTCCGCCTCCTGTTGGGTGATGAGGCCCGGGTGGGCCAGGATGTCCGCTTCAGCTTCTATTGCCGCGAGATTGGTCCCCGGTGGCACCGGTTCTATAGGGGTTTCGCCATGGACCAGGACGATTTTGGCCCCGGCCTTCCGTGCCTCCTCGACCAAGGTGGGGATCATCTTTGGGGGGCAATGGGTGAGCTCTACACCGGGTATGATCCTTATGGATACGTAAGGGGAGATCTTCTGGGAGAACTCGAGCAGGGTTTCGATGACCCTTTGGAGATTTGATGGGCCGGCGTGGTCTGTGATGGCCACCGAGTGATAGCCCTTTGCCTCGTATCGCCGGATCAGTTCCTCCGGCAAAAGCTCTCCGTCACTGAGCAGTGAGTGGCTGTGAAGCTCTATCATGGGGGGAGAGGATTACATCTTGTAGCTCTCTTCGTCAACCTGCTCCAGAAGCTCGTCCAGGGCCTTCTCCTCCTCGGGCTGCGATTCAGAGCGTTTGGACTTCTCAATGACCTCTTCGTTGACGAAGATGGGAGCCCCCACCCGCAGGGCCAGGGCGATGGCGTCAGAAGGACGGGAATCTATCTCGTAATGGTGTCCGTCAAACTCTATATGGATGAGGGCATAGTAGGTATTTTCCCTGAGATCGGTGACCTCGATCCTCAACACCTGAACTCCAAGGGTCTCCAGAATGTTCTTCATGAGGTCATGGGTCATGGGACGGGCCAGTTTGACCTTCTCCAGCTGGGTAGCTATGGCCGAGGCCTCAAAGAACCCGATCCAGATGGGGACCACATCCTCTCCTTGTGGATCCTTTAAAAGGACAATGGGGGTATTGGTGTAAGGATCGACGGTCAGCCCCCCTACGATCATCTCCCTGAACTTCTTCTCCTCCTTCACGCGCAAACCGCCTCCTTTGCCTCCCAGGGCAATTCGCCCCGGAGGGAATTTTGTAGTCCTTCGGTGATCCTCACCCAGACGATCCTTCCCATCAGATCCCGGGGACCCACGAAGTTCACCACGCGATTGCACCGGGTCCTCCCCCTCAGCTGACCCGGTCGCTCCCCGAATCCCTCAACCAGGACCTCCATCAACTTCCCCTGTAGGGATTTGTTCTTCTCCAGGGTTATCTTCCTTTGCAATGCCTGAAGTTCCTCCAGCCTCCGCTGCTTTTCCGGAGGCGGCACATCGTCGGGCCACCTGGAGGCAAGGGTCCCCTTCCTCGTGCTGTATTTGAACGAAAAGAGGTTGTCAAACCTCACCTTCTCGATGAGCCCCAGGGTCTCCTGGAAATCTTCCTCGGTCTCCCCCGGGAAGCCGACCATTACGTCTGCTGTAATGGCGATCCCCGGCACCACCTCCCTCAGCCGCTCGATCTTCCGCAGATATTCCTCCCTGCTGTAACCCCGCTTCATCCTCTTGAGGACCCTGTCGGAACCGGCCTGAAAGGGCAGATGGATGTGTTCGCAAAGCTGAGGGATGTCCTTGAAGGCCCCTATCAGCTCCTCGGAAAGGTCCTTGGGATGAGAGGTGGTGAAGCGAATCCTCTCGATACCCGGGATTTCGGAAATCTTCCGCAGCAGCTGGACGAAGCTCAGCTCACCCGGGGTCTTCTTCCCGTAAGAGTTGACGTTCTGCCCGAGAAGCGTCACCTCCTTGACCCCCCTTTCGGCCAAAAGCCTGACCTCCTGGAGGATCTCCTCGCTGGGGCGACTCTTCTCAGGCCCCCTTACGTAGGGGACGATACAGTAGGCACAGTAGTTGTCACACCCCTGCATTATGTTCACATAGGCCTTCACCCCCAAATGAGGGGGAAGGAGGACCCTCTGGGAAGGGTCCTCCTTGAATCCCACAAGACAGAACCTCTGCCCCTCTTCCGACTTCAGGAGGGCCTCGGGGAACTCCTCGATCCTGTCCGGCCCTATGACCAGGTCCACCTGCGGGAAGCGTTCAAGCAGCCTCTCCCCCTCCTGCTGGGCGAGGCAGCCCACCACCGCTATCCGCAACCAGGGCCTCTTCTCCTTCAGGCGGCCGAAGCGCCCCAGGAGGCTGTAAGCCTTATGTTCGGGCTTCCTCCTCACCGTGCAGGTGTTCACCACGATGAGGTCCGCCTCCTCGGGACTTGAGGCCTCCCGGTACCCGCATGCAAGGGCAAGCGCAAGGACCCTCTCGGAGTCCCTCTCGTTCATCTGACAGCCGAAGGTCTGTATGAATATCTTCCTCAACCCCTTACCTTGAACCTCTCTTCCAGTTTCTTCATCTTCTCGACGATCCCGCCATACTCGAGCTCGGAATAATGCAGCATGGCGGGCCCGGAGAATCCCTGCCTGCGGAGCTCAAGGGCCTTCTCGGAGACCCTCATCCTTATGTAATCCCAGAAGGGGTGATCGAAACAGTCCACGGGCTCGGTTAGCTTGCCCTCGTGCACACAGAAAGCAGCACAGGAGATGATGGGCGGACCGTCGAAGAAGGAGATGGTGGAATTGAGCTTGACGGGCATAAGGGGACCGTTGTGGCTGCCCCTCATGAAGCCCGCCACGTAATGCCCTATGCTGAAGGCCGAAAGCACTTCTCCCGTCGCGGGGAAGTCTCCCTGCACCCTCACGAGCATCACCGGATCGTCCTTGCCCACGTATTTTCCGGCTATGTTGTGGAGCCTGGTGGTACTTGCCGCAACGGCTATCTCGCCCGTCCTGCGGGAATGGATCTTTTCGACCACGAACCTCTCGTTGTCCCTCAGGAGGGCAGCGATGTCATAAAGCTCCTCGGGAGCATTGAGCTCTATGACCCTGTCCCCTTCTGTATAATTGACGTCCATTATGGTGAACTTGAAGCCGTTGGCCATCGATGGACTCAGTATCAAACCGGAACAGTACATGGGATCGGCAAAGGCAAGATAGAGGGGCAGGTTGAAGGCACCCGGTTCGGTCTTGTCAGCGGCAAAGAAAAGAAACGGCTCATTGGGCCTCTCCTCGAATTCCATCTCCGCAACCGCAGGCCCCATCCCCCTGATGTTGCCGCTGAAGGCATCCTTCAGGAGATCCTGCCCCGCTCCGTAAAGCCCCTGGGATTTGGCCACCTCCGTCCCTGCCCTGAAGGCGTCCCAGGCGAGTTTGTGTACATCCGGATTGGCCACTCCCCTTTTGTGGCTCATCAGGATCGCCACGTCATCCCCGGTGTGAAAGATGTAAAAGTCCTCGATCAACCCCTTCTTCCTCCCTTCCTCCTCCACGAACTCCCTGACCCTGGAAAGGAGTTTTTCGGAAGGTTTAATGTGTCCCCCCACAGAGCCTATATCCGCCTTGATCACGCTCAATGTAACCCTCATAATGACACCTCCTTTATGGATTAATTTAAACTCCGCATCTCCAAAATACGACCCTCACAGAACCTCCCATCCAATCATTTTCTCCAATTCCTCATATGCGGTCAAATCAGCCCGAAGGGGAGTTATGGAAACAAGCCCCCTTGAAACCGCATAGACATCCGTCCCCTCCCTCTCCAGAAACCTCGGTTCCCCTCCTCCCACCCAATAATATCTGGCACCTCGCGGATCCATCTGCTCCACAATGGAATTGTTGAAGATGCGCCGACCAAGTCGCGTGACCTTGAAACCCTTAAGGAATTCCTTGGGGAGGTTGGGCACATTGACGTTTAAGACCGTGCGGGGAGGCAAGGGATCCCTCATCATCCTCTCCGCAATCCTCAGGGCCACATAGGCTGCGGTATCATAAAGGTGATTCCTCCTGGCGACCACCGAAATCGCCATGGCCTGCATACCGAGGATTCCCGCCTCAAGGGCCGCGGCCACTGTCCCGGAATAAAAGACCTCCTCGCCCATGTTGGGTCCGTTGTTGGGCCCCGAAATCACCAGATCCGGCGGAGTTTCCAGAAAATGGAGGGCGAGGTGGATACAGTCCACAGGGGTTCCATCGCTGGCCCAGACCCTCTCGGAGATCTGCCAGCACCGTACAGGCCTCTTGAGGCTGATGGCATGGGAAATGGCCGATCTCTCGCCCTCGGGGGCGATCACGTAAACCTCTCCCACGGCTTCCAGGGCTTCCCTCAGGATCCTCAAACCCTCTGAATAAATCCCATCGTCGTTGGTCAGCAGGATCCTCACCATCGGCCACAGAAAACCCCCTTAAAAATAGCACCGAGACACCTCCGATTCCAGGACCTCCTTGGGATTATTTCAACACGGACGGATATCAGGGGGTAAAAACGGAAACTGGTCGGGGCGAGAGGATTCGAACCTCCGACCCCTGGCACCCCATGCCAGTGCGCTACCAGGCTGCGCCACGCCCCGCCCTGTGTTTAAAATATGGCAGAGAAAGGGTTTGGAGTCAAGAAACTCAGGGCAGGAGCCTGAGGTCTATGATCCTTGCGACGTTGAAGACCCGGCCCTTCCCCCTGAGGGTGCAGTGGGCGTGAAGGCCGATGAACTTCCTCCCCCTGTATTGCATCACTTCAAGGGCCTTGGGGTCTATGACCCTCTTGGTCTTTTCGTCGGTCGCCTTGAGGTAGACGATCTCAAGCCTCCTCCCCTCCTTTATGGCCTCCTGGATGATTGACAGCTTCCTCTGCAGGGGCATTCGCCTCTCAGCCCTGCGGTACTGGAACTGAGTGAGGAACCTGACGATGCGCCTATCGAGCATTATGTGCCTTTTGTGCAGGGGTCGCTTGAGGATCAATCCGTCCATGGATCGGCAACGGGAAAGGGCCACATACAGCTGCCCGTGAGAAAAGGTACCCCTGCCTATATCCAGTATGACCCTGTCGAAGGTCAACCCCTGGCTTTTGTGGATCGTTATGGCCCAGGACAGGCGCAGGGGATACTGGGTGAAGGAACCGATGGTTCTGCTTTTAAGCCTTCCGTCCTTTGAGTCGAAGAAAAACTCAAACGCCTCCCATGTGAAGGGGGCAACTTCCACCACCTCTCCCTTTTTCAGCTCCACCCATATGAGATCGGGTTCCCCCCTCCTCTCCTCCACTCCGATGACCCTCCCCATGTCCCCATTTATCCACCTCCCCCCGGGGTCATTGTTCAGTAGCATCACCTGGGCCCCCACCTTCAGGGATAGCTCGATGGCGGTCGGCAGATCGGAGGGACTGAACTGTCCCTGCAGAATTCCCCTGTATCTGACGGCATGGCCCGGGAGTTTATGGAGCCGCTCCTGGTTTATCCCCTCGGCCGCTGCGTTTGTCGGGGTCAGGTAGACATAAAAATCCCCTTCTGGCTCAAAATCGGGAATCACCCTCTGGTTGAGCAGCTCGAGGTGGTCATCCGTAACCGTGTTGTTCCTTATGGCGTTTAAGATCTCCAAAAAGATCGGGTCTGTTTGCCTGTAGACCCTTTCGAATTCCACGAATTCGAATTCGCATTCCCTGAAGGCGCGGGAGTCGAAGAAGTAAGGACTCCGGTACCTCTTCCTGAAGAGGGGGCCTTCCCGTCGGGTCAGCACAGGGGGGAGCTGATAGAGATCACCTATGAGGACCACCTGGATTCCGCCAAAGGGCTCCCCGGGCTTTGGGCCGTGAAGCCTCAAAAACTGATCAACGCAATCCAGAAGGTCGGCCCTCACCATGGAGACCTCGTCTATGATCAGGGTCTGCAGATGGCGGTAAAGCTCGGGATCCCTTGGCCTGATCTCGGGGACGGAATCGGGGGTCACATCGGGCTTGAAGCCGAAGAAGGAGTGGATCGTCTGGCCATGGACGTTCAAGGCGGCAACCCCTGTGGGGGCAAGGATTGCGGGGGTCTTGCGGGTATGTTCCCTGAAGTAGCTGAGGAAGGTGGATTTCCCCGTGCCCGCCTTGCCCGTTATGAAGACGTTTCTGGAACCCCCTTCTATGAGGTTCAGGGCTTCGACGAAGGCCTCGTGGAACTCTATCTCCCTTTCCATCCGAAGGACCTCAGGATCTCCCGGGCCACCTCCTCCATATTTTTAAGGTAGTCCCCCCTCAGGGGGTCGATGACCCTCACCTCGCCTCCCAGTTCCCGGGCGATCACCTCGGCCGTCCTCCTGTTGGATCGGGGGGAGATGAAGACCACCTTTATACCTTCCCTCCTGGCCTCGCTGATCCTTTGCAGAAGTAACCGCGGCGTCGGCCCCTTGCCCCCCTCCTCTATCACCAGCTGCCTCAGCCCGTAATCCCTGGCAAAATACCCCCATGCCGGATGGTAACTCAGGAACGCCCTTCCCTTGAAGGGTTCCATCCATGAAGCGATCTTTTGATCCAGCTTTCGAAGCTGCCGACAATACGCCTCGGCTTTTTCCCCTATTCTTTCGGCCCGATCGGGAAACCTCAGGGAGAGGGATCGGGCGATGATGGAAACAGACCTTTGGGCATTCCTCAGGGACAGCCATACA
>QMLA01000035.1 GCA_003646585.1 Deltaproteobacteria bacterium
CCGAGGGTTTCCAGGTCCTCGGCCCTCGCCTCCAAGGCCACGGGTTTCCCCATAGCCAAAATCGCCGCCAAGCTCGCCGTTGGCTACACCCTGGACGAGATCCCCAACGACATAACCCGTGAGACCCCCGCCTCCTTTGAGCCCACCATCGATTACTGTGTGGTCAAGATCCCGCGGTTCGCCTTTGAAAAATTTCCCGGAACCGATGATACCCTAGGGACATCCATGAAATCGGTGGGCGAGACCATGGCCATAGGCCGGACATTCCCCGAGGCCCTGCAGAAGGCCATCCGGTCCCTGGAGACGGGAAGGTACGGTCTCGGGGCAGACGGCAAGGGCTTGAAGGTTCCCGAAGACCCCAGGGAGAGGGAGGAGTTCTGCGAACTGGTGAGGCAGAGGCTGAGGATGCCCAAACCCGATGGGATCTTCTGGATACGCTATGGCCTTGAGGCCGGTATGTCCGTTGAGGAGATCCATGAGCTCACCAAGATCGATCCCTGGTTCCTCTGGCAGATAAAGCGGATCCTGGATTTCGAGAGGGTCCTGAGGAGATATAGCCTCAGGGATGTCCCGAGGGATGTGCTTTTTGAGGCGAAGAGGCTCGGTTTTTCCGACAGACAGCTTGCCCACCTCTGGGGATTGGGGGAGGAGGAAGTGCGGAGGCACCGCAAGGCCCAGGGGATTGAGGCCACCTTCAAGCTGGTCGATACCTGTGCGGCCGAGTTTGAGGCCTACACCCCTTACTTTTACTCCACCTATGAATGTGAGGACGAAAGCCGCCCCAGTGACCGCAAGAAGGTGATGATCCTCGGTGGTGGCCCCAACAGAATCGGCCAGGGGATAGAGTTCGATTACTGCTGTGTCCACGCGGTCTTTGCCCTGAAAGAGGAGGGTTATGAGACCATCATGGTCAATTCCAACCCCGAGACCGTTTCCACCGATTATGACACCGCTGATAAGCTCTATTTTGAGCCCCTTACGGCGGAGGATGTGCTCAACATCCACGATCGCGAAAGGCCCGAGGGCGTCATCCTGCAATTTGGGGGACAAACCCCTTTGAACCTGGCCCTAGATCTGCAAAGGGCGGGGGTGAGGATCTTGGGGACCTCACCTGATTCCATAGACAGGGCCGAGGACAGGAAGCGCTTCAAGGAACTTCTGGAAAAACTCGGCCTAAAGCAGCCGCCAAATGGCACCGCCGTCACCCTGGAGGAGGCCAAGAGGGTCGCTTCCTCCATAGGTTATCCCGTACTGGTCCGCCCCTCCTATGTACTCGGGGGCAGGGCCATGGAGATCGTTTATGACGAGGGGGATCTTGAGGCCTTCATAAGCCGGGCGGTTGAGGCCTCTCCCGAGAGGCCCATCCTGATAGACAAGTTCCTGGAGGATGCGATCGAGGTCGATGTGGATGCGGTCTCCGATGGCAGGCGGTGTGTCATTGCGGGGATTATGGAGCATATAGAGGAGGCGGGAATCCATTCCGGCGACAGCGCCATGGCCCTTCCGCCCTTCAGCCTCTCCGAAACCCAGGTGGCAGAGATCCGTGCGCAGACCTATGCCCTGGCCAGGGAACTGGAAGTCGTGGGGCTTTTGAACATCCAGTTCGCCGTGAAGGGAGGAGACATCTACGTACTGGAGGTAAACCCCAGGGCTTCCCGAACCGTCCCCTTCGTCTCCAAGGCCACCGGGATCCCCTGGGCCAAGATAGCGGCCAAGGTCATGGTGGGGAGGACCCTGGACGAACTGGGGGTCAGGGAGGTGGAGATCCCCCATGTGGCGGTAAAGGAATCGGTCTTCCCCTTTAACCGCTTTCCGGGTGTGGACATAATCTTGGGGCCCGAGATGAAGTCCACGGGAGAGGTGATGGGGATAGATGAGGACTTTGGCCTCGCTTATGCCAAGAGCCAGATAGCCGCCGGGCAGAACCTGCCGCTTAAAGGAAGGGTCTTCATCAGCGTGAAGGATCGGGACAAGCGGCAAGCCGTCATGATCGCGAGGGAGCTGGAGGATCTGGGTTTCGAGATCCTGGCCACGAGGGGGACTTGCTCTGTGTTGCGCCGAAATGGCATACGGGCAAAAGAGGTGTTCAAGGTGAGCGAGGGAAGGCCCCACATTGTGGACCTCATGAAGAACCGCGAGATTCACCTGGTCATCAATACCCCGAGCGGAAAGCGCCCCAAAGCCGATGAGGTGCTCATCAGGACCACGGCCTTACATTACGGCGTTCCGGTGGTAACGACGATGGCCGGTGCTCAGGCGACCGTTGAGGGGATAAGGGCGTTGAAGAAGGGGGGGGTTAAGGTTAGGTCCATTCAGGAATACCATCAGTGGGTAAGGGACCTTGCAGCCAAAGCCAGGCGCTATGCCAATTAAAGGAGAGGGGATGGGTTCGGTGATCGTACTGACCGGTGACGGGAAGGGCAAAACTACCTCAGCCCTCGGCATGGCCATGAGGGCTGTGGGACACGGTCTCAAGGTCGCCTTCCTTCAGTTCATTAAGGGGGGATGGAAATACGGCGAGCTTGAGGCTGCCAAGAGACTCCAGCCGGAGCTGGAACTCAGGCCCTTGGGAAGGGGCTTTGTGCACATCGATCCCGAAAATCCCAACCCCGAAGACGTGGAGGTGGCCCAGAGGGCTTGGGAGGTGGCAAGGGAGAAGATCCTCTCAGGGGAATACTTCATGGTGGTCCTTGACGAGATCAATTATGCCCTTTCCTATGGATTGCTCGATCTGGATGAGGTCATCAGGACCCTGAAGGAAAGGCCTCCTCATGTCCATGTGGTACTTACCGGGAGGGATGCCCACCCACAGATCATCGAGATGGCGGATCTGGTGACGGAGATGAAGGAGGTAAAGCACCCCTTCAGGGAAGGGGTAATCTCGAGGAAGGGCATCGAATACTGAATCCTCAAGTCAGGAGCCCCCTGAGCTCTTCGGGGTTGAGCCCCTCAAGGATCTTTATTCCCGTCCGTGCCATTTCCTCCAAAGCCATGGCGGTTGTATCGGGTGCCACACCCCGGCAGAGGTCCTTGAGGAGGAACACTTCGTAGCCGAGTCCTCTGGCATCCACGGCCGTGGCGCGCACGCAGTAATCGGTGGCAAGGCCATAGACGATCAGGCGCTTTACCCCATTGATCTTCAGGATCGTATCCAACTCGGTCCTATTCCCTCCATCGTCCTGAAAGCCCGAATAGCTGTCAAAGCGGGGGTCTCTTCCCTTCTGCACAACTGCCCGAAAGAGGTTGTTGTCGATCAGGATCCTCGCCCCTTCGGTTCCCTGGATGCAATGGGGCGGCCAGAGGGTCTGTTTTCGCCCCTGTATTTCGATCACCTCAAAGGCCTTCTTTCCGGGATGGTTGGTGTAGAAGGAGACATGATCGGGAGGATGCCAGTCCTGGGTACCGATGATCAAAGCGCCCCACAGTTTGAATCTTTCAGTCACCTCCTGGACCTTCTCAATGTAATGCCTGTCGGTTCCCGGTACGGCCAGACTTCCGCCTTTGTATTCGGTGAAGTCTCCCTGGAGATCGACGACTATAACTCCCACCTTCATAGCTTTCCTCCTGGGCCTCTTCTCAGCACTTTTCCACTGCTGAGGGAGGCAAAGAACCCTATTGTGCAGAGGATGACGAAGATCCAAAAGGATATCTTTGAACTGCGCACAAAAAGGGGATAGGCCGAGGGTTCAAGGGGAACGCTTCCCATGACCAGTGAAATCGCGAGAGTAGCCACTGCCAGGCTTATCATCTGGCCCATCAGGCGCACGGTGGAAACGATGGCCGAGGCAAGGCCGTAAAACTTGCTTTCCACCGAACCCATTATGGCACTGGTATTGGGAGAACTGAAGAGGGCAAGGCCCGATCCGAGCAGTACCAAATAAAGGACGATGGAAGGGATCCCCGTCGTTTCCCCTATCCCTGACAGAAGGACAAGGCTCACGGCGGTTGTTGCCATGCCCGCTGATGCCACAACCCGGGGTTCGATCCTGTCCGAAAACCAGCCGGCAACAGGGGCCAGTATCGTCATGGTCACCGGTTGTGCGATGAGCACAAGGCCCGTCTGCTGGGGCGAGAGGGCTTTTATGTGTTGAAGGTAAAGGCTCAGCAGAAAGCTCACAGCGAAGGTCGAGGCGTAATTCAGTAAGGCGGCGATGCTGGAGAGGGAGAAGGTGGGGTTGGTTCTGAAGAGGGACACATCGAGCACGGGGTAACGCTGTCGGGCCTCATAAAGCACGAGGATAAGAGACAGGATGCCTCCGGAGATGAGTGCCGGGAGGAGGCCTTCGGTCAGGCCATAAATGAGGAAAAGGAGTGCGAACACATAAAGGACTGCTCCCAAGGCATCGAACCTCTCCCCCGCCGCCTCTGCCCATTCCCCTTTGAGCCTCAAGCCGGCAAAAAAGGCCAGCAAGCAGAAGGGAACGTTGATGAGGAAGACACTCCTCCAGCCGAGGTTTTCGGTAAGCATCCCTCCGATGAAGGGACCGGCACTTAGCCCACCGTACACGCAACCGGTGTTTATCCCTATGGCTTTCCCGCGTTCCTCAGATGGGAAAGTGGAGGTGAGGATGGCCACAACCGTGGCAAATACCATGGCTGCCCCTATCCCCTGCAGGAACCGGAAGATGAGGAGAGATACTGCATTGGGGGACAGTCCCGAAAGAAAAGATCCAAGTCCATAGATGGCTATTCCCATAAGCAGGATCCTCCTCCGGCCATAGAGGTCAGCGATCTTGCCGGCTGGTACGGAGAACATCCCCGCAGAGAGCAGATACACAGTGGCTATCCACCCAAGGGTCACCGTATTTGCCTTCAGGTCTTCTCCGATTGAGGGAAGGGCCACGTTTGCGGCCGAGCCCATGAAGGCGACCATAAAGGCGGCGATTCCACAGGATAAAAGGGCCGATGTCTTGGACATCCTCTGGTTAAAGATTTACCCCGCTGTGGGGGATCGGATCAATTTGCGATATGTTGACTTCTTTTTCCTTGGAGGGAAAAATCTTAGGCGATGGAGAGGTTTTACAGCCAAATAGTGGAAAAGCTGAGGGAAGGGCATCGTCTGGTCCTTGCCACCGTAATCCGTCAGGTGGGTTCCTCCCCCGGCGGAGTTGGTAGCAAGATGGTGATCCTTCCCGACGGCTTAGGGCTGGGCAGCGTTGGAGGCGGCCGTGTTGAGGCTCAGGTGATGGAGGAGGCCAGGGGATTGCTCCAGAGTGGAGGGTCCAGAAGACTTGACTTCAAGCTCACCGGTAAGGATGTCCTCGATATGCAGATGATCTGCGGGGGTGAGATGGAGATACTGCTGGAGGTCCTGGGGAAGGAGGATCTGGAGGTGTTCGAAGGGGTCCGGGAGGCCTTGCAGAAGGGAACCCCCGCCGTCCTCCTTACGGGCCTTCCACCGAAGATGAGGGGGAGGATGCTGTTAATTGAGGGTCGTAAGACCGGCTCACTTCAAGGAGCAGATGATTCTTTCCTCGATTCGCTTTCGGCCGAGCTTCCCCGGGAGGCTTCGATCATCGACCTCGGCCATGGGGAGGTCTTCTGCGAACCTATCATGAAGGAGCCGGACCTTTACCTCTTCGGTGCGGGTCACATTGCCCAGGAGATCGCCCCCCTGGCCAAAAGGGTGGGATTCAGGGTCGTGGTGATAGACGACAGGCCCGAATTTGCAAACTGCGAACGCTTCCCCTGGGCGGATGAGGTGCTGGTGGAGGATTTTGAGAGGGTGGGGGAGAGGATCGCGGCAAAAGCTGACTCCTATGTGGTCATCGTGACCAGAGGGCATCTGCACGATTACACCGTCCTCAGGCAATATCTCAGGTCTCCCGCCCGTTACATCGGGATGATAGGCAGCAGGAGAAAACGGGATATGATTTACAGACAATTGCTTTCTGAGGGCTTCTCACCGAAGGACCTGGAAAGGGTTCACGCCCCCATAGGGATCGATATTGGCGCCGAAACCCCTCAGGAGATAGCGGTCAGTATTGTGGCGGAGCTCATCAAGGTCAGGCGCCTCGGTCCCTGAGCCCCAAGACATCCTCCATGTCGTAAAGTCCGGGAGGCTTGCCCACCACCCAAAGGGCGGCCTTCACGGCCCCGCGGGCGAAGGTCTCGCGCGAAGAGGCCCTGTGGGTCAACTCGAGCCTTTCGCCCTCGGTGGCGAAGATCACCGTGTGGTCTCCCACCACATCTCCACCCCTAAGGGCCAGGATGCCGATTTCGCCATGGGACCTCGGTCCCACTTCTCCCTTCCTCCCATAGATGGCCACTTCCTCGAACTTCCTCCCCAGGGCCTGGGCGATTCTGTAGCCGAGCCTTAAGGCCGTTCCGCTTGGGGCATCCTTTTTGCCCCGGTGATGGAATTCCAAGATCTCCACATCGTAACCGGGTCCGAGGATCCCCGCGACCATCTCCACGAGTTTGAACAGGAGGTTCACCCCAAGGCTCATGTTGGGGGAAAGCACACAGGGGAAGTTCTTGACGAATTCCAGGATCTTTTCCCTCTGCTTCTCCTCAAAGCCCGTGGTTCCCACCACCATGGGCTTGTTGAAATAGGAAGCAAGCTCCATGTTGTAAAGGGAAGATGAGGGGGTGGTAAAATCGATGAGAACGTCCGCCTCCTTTATCACCAGCGAGAGATCGTCGGTGATCTTCACACCAATTGGCCCAAGCCCCGCGATCTCCCCGAGGTCATTCCCCACCGAAGGGTGTCCGGTGTTCTCCACCCCAGCCACGCACTCTATCCCCTCGGTCTCCTGAATCACCTTGGCTATGGTCCTTCCCATCCTCCCCGCTGCACCGATTATCACGGCCTTTATCATGTCGCTTCCTCCAGATGGCCTTTGTAGACCAACCTCACTTCTCCTTCAAGGACCACCTCTCCGAAAGAGCCTCCCTGGAGGCGATAATGGACTGTGAGGGGTTCGCCCCCCCGGGTTATCACCCTCGTTGGAGAGGAAACGAGGCCTTTAAGATGGGCCACAAGGGCCGAGGCTACCGCTCCCGTGCCACAGGCCAAGGTTTCCCCCTCCACTCCCCTCTCATAGGTCCTCACCAGGAGCTCTCCCCCGCTGACCTTAACGAAGTCCACATTGGTACCGTTCGGTCGAAAGGCCTCATGCCACCTCACAGCCCTCCCAATCCCCGCCACATCAACCCCCTGTATGTCATCGACGAAGATGACCGCGTGGGGGACCCCTGTGTTTATGAAATCCAGTTCCAGCTCCCCATCGGGGATCCGAATCCTTAAGCCCATGTTCATATCCCTTGGGGGCGGAAGGGTGATCTTCACGTTTCTACCATTGACCTCGGCCCGGATGGGACCCGCTTTCGTCTCAAAGACGAGCACCGGGGGAGCCTTGCCCAACATATGGGCCAGGCGTGCTGCACACCTCCCGCCATTTCCGCACATCTCCGCCTCGCTCCCATCGGCGTTGAAGAAACGCCAACGGAAGTGGGCCGTCGGGGAGGGTTTGAGGACGATGAGTCCGTCTGCCCCTACCGACAAGCGCCTCCTGCAGAGTTTGCGAGAGAGTTCCGAAAGGGCCCCCTCGGGGGTCCGTTCCTCAAAATCCGGGATCAAGATGAAGTCGTTTCCCCCTCCGGTCATCTTGTAAAAGGTCATGTCCCGGATCACCTCCACCCCCGGGGGCCGGAGGAGGGGTTTTAACAATGATCCCCTTTTTTGTCAACTTCGCCTGCCGGCGGGGTGGTGCATAGGTATGGAGATCGGTACCACCCTGGGGAAGGAGGGTTGGGGAGGGCAGAGGCTGCCCACCTCATCCTTGAGGTGTTCCGCAGGGATGGGATACGCTGGGATCGACAAATCAAACCCCTCAGGGGATGGGAGCCGTGGGTAAAGTATATCAC
>QMLA01000036.1 GCA_003646585.1 Deltaproteobacteria bacterium
CCCTTGAGGCGACGTTGCGCATCAGACTCAGGTTGTGTGTGATGAAGAGGTATGACAAGTTTAGTTCCTCCTGAATACGAAGCAGGGTGTTTATTATCTTCGCCTGCATCGAGACGTCCAGGGCGGAGGTCGGCTCATCTAACGCTATGAAAGAGGGCTCGGTGGCGAGGGCCCTGGCGATGGCAACCAGCTGCTTCTCTCCTCCACCGATCGCTCGGGGATATCTATCCAGGAACTCAACGGGTAAGCCGACCATCCTAAGCAGCTCCTCCGCCCTCTTCCTCTCCTTCCCCCTATACAGCTTATGCACCTTCAAGGGCAGCTCTATGATCTCCCTGATGCTCTTCCTGGGGTTAAGCGAGGAGCCTGGGTCCTGAAATACCATCTGCATATCCTTCTTCAGGGAGAGAGGGCGTTTTTTTACTCCTCCGATGAGAGGTTTCCCCTTGAAGAAGATCCTCCCTCCCGTCGGCTCATATACCCCCATGATCGTGAAGGCTGTGGTACTCTTCCCAGAGCCGGACTCCCCTACGAGTCCAAAGGTCTCCCCCTCCTTTATTGAGAAGCTAATTCCATCTACAGCCCTGACTACTCCCTGGGCGGTCTTAAAGTACTTCCTCAGATCCTCAACGACCAAGATCTCCCCTTCAACCATATCTTCACCGCCTACTCGTAGAGAAAGCAGGCAACCTCGTGCCCCCCTCCCACACTCTTCAAGGAGGGTTTCTCCTTCTTACAGATGGGCATGGCGTGTTCACATCTGGGAAAGAACCTACACCCCTGAGGAGGATTAATATAATCCGGGATTCTCCCCTTAATCGCCTCAGGGATCCCCCCTCCAGTCAGCTTAGGCACCGTCTTGAATAGGCCGATCGTATAGGGATGGATAGGCTCGGAAAAGAGCTCCTTCGTTGGGGCGACCTCAACCATGTTTCCAGCGTACATCACATATACCCTATCGACGAGCCCCTTAACGGTGCCGAGGGCGTGACTTATCAGGATGATCGACGTCCCCCTCTCCTCAACCAGCCTCCCTATGAGCCTTAATATCTGGTCCTGGATCGTGACGTCCAGATTTGTACCCGGCTCATCCGCGATTAGGAGTTCGTTGGCGGATACCAAGGCCATCGCTATACAGATCCTCTGCCTCATCCCCCCGCTCAGCATAATGGGATAGTTCTTCAAGATCCTCTCCGGGTCCGGAAGGGCCACCTCTTTCAACACCTTTATAGCCCTTTCTTTCATCTCCTCCTTCGTCAAGTTCTCCTTGGTCGAATATTTGATCACGTCCATAAGTTGGTCCCCGACGGTAAAGACCGGGTTAAGGGCTGCTGTCGGGTCTTGGAAGATCATGGAGATGCTCTCCCTTCGAATTCTCTGTATCTCCTCCTCCGACATCTTGAGAATATCCCTCCCCTTATAGAGTATGCTTCCCTTAGGAACTATCGCGTTATCCGCGAGGATCCTCATAACGGATCGCATAGTGGTCGTCTTCCCACAGCCGGATTCCCCTATCAGGCCGACCTTCTCCTTAACCCCTACCCGGAACTCTACGCCGTTTAACACCTTGAGGATGCCCTCATAGATCTTGTAGTTTACATATAGGTCATGGATCTCGATTAGCTGCTCATTCACTTTTCTATACCCTCCTCCTTCATTTATGCTCTCAGATCTCCTCAACGGCCAGCAGGTCCCTGATCCCATCGCCCAAGAGGTTGAAGCCGAGGATCGTGAAGGCGATAGCTAGTGCAGGGAAGATAGTCATCCACCAGTAGTCCGGCATATACTTTGACCCGACCGCGACCATGTTGCCCAGGGCTGGCATGGGCTCCTGAGCTCCAAGCCCGACGAAGCTTAACGTGGAGCCGATGAGGATTACCCATCCCACGTCAAGAGTCATCTTCGTAAAGATGGGTGAGAGGCAGTTGGGGAGGATCTCCCTGAACATGATGTAGAGGGGATTTGCCCCGATCAACTCGGCGGCTTGGACAAAGTACTCGTTTCGGATAGATGATGTAAGACTGTAGGCCAATCTACTATACCAAGGCCACCACAGTAGAGAGACCGCCATCATGCTATTGAATAAACTCGGCTCCAACAGGGCACAGATCGCCAGGGCTAGAACCAGAGAGGGTATGGCGAGGAAGATATCAGTGATCCGCATTATCACGGTGTCTATCCAAGTCCCATGATAGTAGCCCGCAACCAACCCCAGGAAGGTCCCAGAGGGGACGACCATCGCAAGGATGCAGACGGCCATTAGCAAGTCGTATCTGAATCCGAACATTATCCTACTGAGGATATCTCTCCCATATATGTCCGTGCCGCATGGATGCTTCCAACTTGGGGGCAAGCTGGCCTGACTGAAGTCAATCCACCTTCCCCAACTTTGGGGGTAGGGGGCTATCCATGGGGAGAAGATGGCCATGAAGGTTATGGTGAGAACTGTGATCAGCCCCACTATGGATAGGGGGTTGGTGGAAAATTTGTGCCAATTCCTCTTGAGACTTTCCCGCTGATCCTCGCTCAATAGACTTCCTATGCTCTTCATCCTACCACCCCCCTTTATGAAGCCCGCTCCATCACCCTGATCCTCGGGTCGAGGTAAGCGATGATCACATCAACGAGGATGTTAAACAACGCGAAGAAGATACCGACGATCATAACGGATGCCACGACCGCGTTCAAATCCTTGTTCAACATCGCCCACATCCCATACCTGCCGAAGCCAGGCCAGTTGAAGATCGTCTCGATTATGAACGAACCCCCCATGGAGCTGGCAAGATCCAGCGCCATGATGGAGACCATAGGTATTAGCGAGGGCTTGAGAAGATAGGTCATCATGACCCGCCGCTCGGGTATCCCATAGGAGATCGCTGCAACTATGTAATCCTTCTTCAGATTCTCGATAATCCCTGCCCTGAGGAGCCTTGCCTCCTGGGCGATACGCCCAACGGACATGCAGAGAGCGGGGAGGATCATATGCTTCAAGTGATCGACGAAGGCATCCCACCTGCCGGCTAGGAGCGCATCGATCGACATCATGCCGGTTCTTACTGGTGGTCGGCGTATCCCAACGCTGAGTTGACCCATTATTGGGAGGACTTTCCATAAATATCCAAAGAGGAAGAGCGCCAGTACCGCCCATACGAAGGTTGGAACAGCTATACCAACGTATGAGAACACCCGGACGATGTTGTCGAATATGCTGTTCGCCCTTCTTCCAGCCAGAGCTCCGATGAGTATGGCCAGCGGCACAGAGATTATCGTGGAGAACATGACGAGTTCAAAGGAGGCGGGAAAGAAGGTCAAGACATCCTGCGAGACAGGACGCTTCGAGACGATGGACTCCCCGAGATCTCCCCGTAGAGCATTCATCAACCAGATGACATATTGAACGGGCAATGGATCGTTCAAATGTAATTTCTCCCTCAGCTGATCTACGGCCCATTGAGGTGCTAAAGGCCCAAGAGCCAACCGGGCTGGATCACCAGGCACCACTCTGGATAAAGTGAATATGAACATTGAAAGTCCCAATAATACAAATATCGAATAAAATAGTCTTTTAGCGATATATGCAGTTATCTTCATTTCGACTGAGATATAAAAAAGAAAGGGATATTTGAATTTTATCCTCCGTACTCTATCTCTCTGTCCACCCGGTAGAGTCGGCACTCGAAATCGCCACCACTTTGGGGTGTGTAGATGTATACATCCCCCAGAATTGCCGTCTTCACATATGTCCCATTCACCACCCACGGGGGGGTGACGTAGTTCGGATAGGCGTGCCAGTAGATGCCTTGGTAGAGCCAAATAGTTGGGCAGAGGTTCACTATCTCCACCTGTATGGCCTTGTACTTCTCTAGCCTCTCATTGAAATTGAGGGTCGATACGGCGTCCTCCATCATCGCATCGAGCGTCTCGTTGAGTAACCATTCGTTCTGCATCCACGACGCTGCGTTGGATGAGTGATACCTGCTCATCAGCATAGAGCCTGCCTCTGGGTAAGCCCCTCCAGCCGAAATATAGACCATATGGGGGCTGGTCTCCAGACTCCCGGTCTCCTGTACCATCGTCGTCCATGGCGTCTTAACTACCTTTATATCTATATTGACGACAGCGCAGTCCGTCATGAACTGCATGGCTAACTTCTCCTCGTCTGGGACCTCAGCACACCAATGGAGTTCAACCTCATATTCGGTATAGTTGTCAGCGTACTTGGAGAGGGCTAACTCCTCCCTTGCCTTATCAAAGTTCTGATGGAACTGTAATACGTCTGGGTTATGACCTAACATAGCTGTGTTGACCGGACCTACCATTTGGACGGTGCCAGGGAATATATCCGTGACCATCTTAGTGTAGTTAAGGCAGTACGCCATGGCCCTCCTGAAGTGTACATCGTCACAGGGGGGTTTCTTGGTGTTTATCATAAGTTGCCATCCACCCGTCGTGTCCGCTCTGGCCGAGATCGTTATGTTCGGAATCTCCTTTATCGCTAATAAGTTCTCGAGGGATTGCCAGCAGTCAGAATACTCCAGCTCCCCGTTGGCTAACATCGTCCTGACAGTGATGGGCTCTGTCGTGCCTATCATCTCCACGATGTCCGGGGCCTTATCTACGAAGCCCGCCCAATAATCCTCGAACTTCTCCATGACTAACTTCTCTTCAAGGACGAAGGACTTCACCTTATATGGGCCAGAACCTGCGTCATGGGTTGTGAGCCACTCCTTGCCGTAATCGCCCCAATCACCATACTCACCCGACTCGATATGCTGCATCACAAGATCCTTGTTGAGTATATACCAGCCATTGAGGGCACTAACAAGCGGTCCGAAGGGCACTTTCAAGTGAAATTGAACAATGTTATCACCTACTACAGTAACGTTTGGATAGACATAGGGCTCAAGCACATATGCTCTCCCGGTGCCCATCCTGAGCATCCTGTTTATGGAAAAGGCGACAT
Source organism: Deltaproteobacteria bacterium (assembly GCA_003646585.1). Taxonomy (GTDB): domain Bacteria; phylum Desulfobacterota; class B13-G15; order B13-G15; family B13-G15; genus B73-G16. The sequence goes on from QMLA01000036.1 coordinate 4,964, forward strand.
CCTCTGCTGTTAATTCGGTACCATCGTGAAATAGGACACCTTGTCTGATGGTGAAATTCCATGTTAAACCGTCCTCCGAGTAAGTCCAATTCGTAGCAATCCAGGGAATGATAACTCCACCGGGACCCAACTTTATAAGTGGATCGTAGAGGTTGATCTGGGCACATGAGGAGGAGCGGTCAGTGCCCACAGCGGGATCTATGTAAGTTGGAAAAGCCCAAGTGCTCCTCAACACTCTGTATTTGGGTACTTCCTCGGGTGGTGGAGCAGCTGGACGCGGCCAGAGAACGTAAGCACCGACTACGATGATTAGAACCACAATGGTGCCAGCAATAAGGAGTCTCCGATCTGCCATGATTTCACCTACCCTCTCTTTTCTTTTATATATTTTATTAAACTTTCCCTCTTCATGTTGGTCATCAGTGGGATTATTCAAATTATTACGAAGTTTATCCATCGAACCCTTTATCTTCTTAAAGCAAGGATTTATTTTGTTTGAATATGAGGTTCCAAAGGATACATCTTGGTATCATACTCGCCCTCCTTGTTGAGATCTCTTTGGGTTATTACGTGGCGAATTATACCTGCAGAGCGAAGAAGGGAGCTTGGACCTATCTTAGTGAGGACGAAATCACATGCATTGGCATCTCCTCCACGGGAAGACTGATAGGGATTGGAGGTAGGAACGGAACCATATCCCTGATTTCGAGGGGAAGCTCTACCCCTAAGTGGGTGTACCATGGGGGATTCCGTGTGACTTCAATCGAATTATCCGCAGAGGGCGACTACTTGGTGTCCCTTGATAGCAATGGTACGATATCCTTGTTTCCCCAAGTTCCCCTCAGGGAGGGTGGAAGAGTCTGTCCCAGGTGGGCCTATCATCTCCAAGCCGGCGATCTTAGGGGGATCTTCTCCTCTGGGGGGATTCCCCCACTCGTTTATGTTTTAGCTTCAAGGGAGGGAACGATATATCTGCTCTCAACGGAGGGGGAGCGGCTATGGGAGTATAAGACAGGGGCTGATGAAGTAGTGACCACCATCTCAGTCGATGGCCTGTGGGTGGCGGTTGGGGACTCCCTCGGTAATATTCGCCTCTTCACGGTATCCTCTGGAAGCCCTATCTGGTCGTTCTCAGCTGGATCGAGAATCGTGTCGATAGCGATCTCCTTTGACGGCAACTATGTCGCGGCAGGGGGAATGACGAGGGTGAAAGAGGGGCGGATCTACTTGTTGTCCTTAAAAGATGGAGAACTCCTCTATGAACGACGAGTTGATCGCCCCATTCGAAGTGTTCACATCTCCTATAATGGTGAGTGGTTGGTAGCGGATGAGGAGGATGGCACCGGGGTTATCATCCATTACAGAGGGGGAAGCGTCCATGAGAGGTCTCTTCACGTCGTCGAGGGAATTCGATCCATCGATCTCTCCCCCTTCGGCTCTTACATGGTTCTATCTAACACGGAAGGTGTGATCTACCTTTACTATCTGCCCCGCCCCGCACCATTATGGAAGTTCAGCACCCAAGAGGGAACCCCCCTCTTGGCCATAACTCAAAGAGGGGACTTCATCTTCGTCTCCACATCCCACAGATTATATCTCCTCTCGAACACTCATCTCGCTGAGATGGCCCCTGGCTCGAGAACAGGCTGGGGCCTTGTCTTCTTCCTGGGCCTCGGCATAGTCTCCTTCCTCCTTTTCGTACATATGGGCATTCATCCGACCCGGGTCAGAGATAGCGATTTCTTGAGTGCTTCAATTGGGCTGGGATTAGGCACCCTTATCGGTCTATTGATGACTAAGAACGTAGGTAGGGCCTTCCTGCTATCCGGTGTTGGCTCTCTTGTGGGGTGTCTGATCTGCTGGAGAAGTAGGAGTTTCCTCTCATTCCTCTCCGGCTGTTACATCGGATGCTTTGCATCGGGAGTGGGTGGCTTCCTACTAGGGCTCTTGACCTGGTTCGGCGGCGATGAAAGGAATATCGTACAACTAACGATCTCAGGGGTGGTCGATGGACTGAGAATGGGGATAGTCTTTGGTATCCTCGGGGCCGTTGTTGGGGCTCTATTCATGAAATTAATCATCAAAAAAGTCTTAGGTGAAGAACGCCTTTAGAATCTCTAAATCCCTACGGAAATTCGGAGATCTCATCAAATGATTGAATCGCCGTATAAAAAAATTAGATGAGATTTCTATTTAGTCGACCCAGAGCTGCATTCCCAGCTCCTTGGCGAGCTTCTTCAGGTTGGGCTCGACGAAGATGCCGTCCTTCTCGATGAGTTCATCGTCGACCCAGATGGATGGGTGGAGTATTATGCCGTCGGTGTGGCAGGGCTTCTGGGGGCTCGCCATCCCGATGCCGATCTCGACGCAGCCGAAGACCCGCTCGTCCTCGACGATGTCTCCGGTGATCCGCTTTACGCCGGGGTTGAAGCCCGTTGAGATGTGGACTATCGAGTAGGCGTCGGGGTCGTGGAAGTGGGCGAACCAGTTCTTCACGATCCTCGCCTCAGGGTGGTCGGAGACGATCTCCGTCACGACCCCGTCCTTCACCTTCATCTCGATGGGCTCCTTTATGGCCCCGACCTCCGCGGGGGGCCAGATGGCTCCGTCGAATACGATGGTCCCGTTGACGGTGTTCACCTTGGCGGGGAACATTCCTTGCCCGCCGAGCATCCCACCCCTCCTACGCCGTCCTGCTGCTACTGCTCTACGATACCTTGCCAGCCTCTCCTTCAGTTCCTCCGGGGTATAAGCCTTGAAGGTGATATCCGTCCCGGCTGGGCTCGTAACCCTGAAACCTGACTTGGCCCTTCTTAGAACCTCGCTGTAGGCCCTCCCGAACTCCTGCATCTTCTCA
>QMLA01000037.1 GCA_003646585.1 Deltaproteobacteria bacterium
CTCCCACCCCGAAAAAACCCCCGAGGGTCCCTATGACCAATCCCACCCATACTGCAAGCACCAAGCCCATTTCCCTTATTCTCCTTGGGGCAACCCGAGGGGGAGGGTTACTTCAAGGTTCCCGAATAGTACTCCCTCAGGATCTCCACGACCTCGGGACGGCTGAATTCTTCGGGCACCGGTTTCCCTTCCGAAAGCATCTTCCTCAGCATGGTACCGCTTAGCATCAAGCGATCCTGCTCCCCATGGGGGCATGTTTTGAAGGAGGCCATCTGCTTGCACTTATAGCAGTAAAAGGTCCAGTCCACGGGGAACATCCTTATGGCCAGGGACCCCTCCGGGATCTCGTAAAAGATCTTCTGGGCATCGAAGGGACCGTAGTAATTGCCGACACCCGCGTGATCCCTCCCTATGATTATGTGGCTTGCCCCATAGTTCTGCCTTATCAAGGCATGTAGAAGCGCCTCCCTCGGCCCGGCATACCTCATCTCCATGGGATACACCTTGTTAACCACCCGCTCCTGGGGGAAGTAATTGCGCAAAACGGCATCCACGCACCTAACCCGCACCTCGGCAGGGATGTCCCCCTCCTTGAGCTTTCCCACCAACTGGTGCACGAAGAGGCCATCGGAGATCTCCAGGGCGATCTTTGCGATGTACTCGTGGGAGCGATGCATGGGATTGCGCAACTGAAGGGCCACCACCGTCCTCCAGCCGCGTTCCCGAAAGATCTCCCGGGTCTCCCAGGGACGCGCATAAAGGCCGGGGAAACGCTGAGGGTAGTCCAGTTCGCTGAAAACCTTGACGGGCCCCGCCAGGTTAAACTCCCCCTGCGCCAGGACCTTCGCCACACCGGGATGCTTCGGGTCATCGGTCCGGTAGACCTGCCTGCACTCATATCGCTTGTCAATCGTGTAGATCTCCTCAATCATCATGATCCCCATCAAACTCCCGCTTTCCCGGTCCACCAGCGCCACTTCTTGACCTTCCCTGAGTCCGGTGGCCTCCTCCTTGGAGGCCGAAAGGGTGATGGGGATAGGCCAAAAGGTACCATCCTTCATCCTCATCTGCTCACAAACCTTCCTCCAATCCTCGCTGCCCATAAACCCCTCCAGAGGACTGAAGGCCCCTATCCCCATCATTATCAGGTCCGAGGTCTCCCTGGAGGTCATGTAAACCCTGGGAAGCCCCTCGGCCCTCTTTCTCTCCTCGGCCAACTCCTCTCCCTCAAGCAATCTCGGGGTCAACCTCCCTCCATGAGGCGGCACCAGTTCGGCCATACTCCACCTCCTGCAACATCACATGTAACCGAGCTTCCTCAACCGCTCCATCGCCTTCTCCTTATCCTGGAACCTCCCCACCCTCTCCCAAGTATTCTCGAGGTCCTGCTTCCAGGCCGGAATGTCGGAGGTCTTCCTGGTCGTGGACTTGGCCCCAAGGGAACGGTATCCCCTCTCATAAAGGACACAGTACGGAATCCCAAAGGCAGCATAGGTGTCCCACAGGTCCTTTTCGGTAAAATGCAGAATGGGCCTGATCCTCGTGTGCTCCGGCACAAGATACTCCCCGGGCCTGTGCTCGAAGTACTCGTCATTGTAACGAGCAGGATGCTCATCCCAACGCAACCCCTGAAAGACTCCCTTGATGTTGTTGCGCTCAATGAACTCATTGAACACCACCGTCTTCATCAGGTGATTGCCGACAAAGGACTCGGGCTCAAAGGAAAACTCCTCTCCCTCAAAGCCTATCCTCTTCAACTCCTCTCGGTTCCGCTCGTTCAAATCCTTCACCCTCACTATAGCCCCCAGCTGGTAATTGGCTGCCTTAAGGACATCTTCGTTCCTGCAGATCTCAAGGGGTACCTCCCACTCCTTCCTTATCCTCTCCACAAACTCGTGGATTTCTTCAAACTCATCCCCTTCACCAATCAGCATCGTCTTGGGCAATTTTAATCCCTTCTCATCACAAACTTGCTTGATAATCCACAAAGTCAACGTACTGTCCTTACCCCCAGTCCAGGCAATCGCCAGCTCTTCATGCTTGAACTTCTCAAAAGCTTCCCTCACTACCTTTTTGGAAAGATCAACGAGCTTTGCACACTGCAATTTGCGCTTCTCACTGATAACCTTATCAATCGGCATGGCAAAACCTCCTCCCGTTTATTATTTACTCAGATGCGCTGCATCATAACATTCCTCACGAACACCTTTCCTTTGTCATTTATAAAAAGCCGCAATTCGGCATAGGTGGCTCTCGGTGGAACCCTTACTTCAAATATGTCTGAAACCCAATCATTGGTACCACTGAGGTACTGCCCGGAAGGCATCTCCGTTATCACGTGAAAAAGACTCCCTCCCAAAGCATCAAAGAAGTCCATCAACATGCACGCCACCCCTTTTACGTCCACGGTCTTTATCTCGTAACCTATCCTGTAGGTGGCCCCTGGTGTCACGGCGATGCTCTGCTGGAGGAAAAGGGCCCCAGGTCTGTCATACTCCAGGCCCGGGCAAGGGCGGGGTCTATTGTTGGTATCCCATATGACCTTACCTCCTCCTTCCGACAGCCTCGTGGCCAAAACCCAGTGTTTGGGCACCCCAGAAGGGTCGACTTCCGTAAAAAAGCCGTTGGTCAGCCTTCTGTATATGGGGAAAGGTCTGCGATAATTGCGGAACAGCCAGACGATGTTCCCAGTCCGATCGACCTCGATCACCTGATGATGACCGTCGGTACAGGATATGAGGAAGGTATCTTCTGATGTCGCATAGGCAATATAGAACTTGTCCACGTGCTCGGTCTGGAACTGCCACACGACCTCTCCTTCCGGACTGACTTCCAATATCCGATGGTTTTTGCTGTCGGTTATTAACGTATTCCCATTGGCCAGGCGGAGGACCCCCCTCGGCCACCAGAGCGTCTCGGTGGATCCATCCCCATAAGACCACACAACTTTCTTGGTCTTGGGATCTATTTCCAAGACTCTATTGGCATCAGAATCGCAAATCAGGATGTTACCATTCGGCAAAGGACTTGCATTATGGGGATGATGCAATCCCTCGAAGGACCACAGCACTTTCCCCTTCCTATCCACCCGGATACACCTGTCATTATTTCTGTCAGTTACCAAAAAGGTACCGTCTTCCAGCTCATATGCATCATTGGGATAATGCAAATGCGAACCATCGGAAAGCTTCCCCGTGCCCCCTCCCCAATCATCCGAATTCATAACTATCTTTTTTTCCGGGGTGACTTCTAGCAATCTATTGTTCGTTGTATCTGTTATCAAGGTATTGCCGTTCTTTAGCCTTCGAGCACTATGAGCAAAGCGCAGCCCTTCATTGTAGTGCCACACTATATTCCCGATCCTATCAACTTCCACCACCTCACTTCCATAACCCGCTTCATCTCCTCCATCGGCTATCAAGGTGTTGCCATTCGGGAGCCGCTCTACGGATAAAGGCATCTCAATGTTCCCCGGAATTCCCCTTTCACACCCTTTGCTCACTATCTCCGCCATCATCTCCCTCCTACTTTAACAGTCTTGGAAGAAACAAACATATTTGAGGAAAAGCGATTATAGTGGTCAACCTTGCAAAATCCGCTATAAGAAAAGGAAAAATCCCCCTGAAAATAGTGGATAAAGGCACATCCTTCGCCACGCCCTTTATAATGAATACATTCATTCCTACTGGAGGAGTAATTAATCCTATTTCAGAAACCATAACGATAACTATGCCAAACCATATGGGATCATATCCTAATGCCTGTATTACAGGATAAAATATAGGAACTGTTAACACCACCAATGGCAACGTTCCCATTATGCAACCGAAAATGAAATAAAAAATAATGATAATCGCTAAGATTAGCGTCCTAGGAACAGGGAGATGGGCGACAAAGGAGGCCAAGGTCATGGGTAGCTTTGTGGCAGCCAAAAAACGGCCGAAGATCATCGTACCGATGAGGATTACAAAAATCATGCTCGTCGTTTCTCCTGTATCAAGAAGGGATGAGGTCAACCCTTTCCATGTCATCTTTCTGTTGATCAAACTAATCGCCAAAATGACGGAAGCTCCTACCGCTCCTGCTTCTGTGGGTGTAAATATACCAGCATATAATCCTCCCATGATGAGGATAAACACCACCAATACTAACCATGTATCTTTAAGTGATGCAAATTTCTCCCTGAGATTCACTTTGGGGCCAGGAGGACCAAGTTCGGGCCTTCTTTTTGTCAAGACGTAAATTACAATCACATAATAAATGATTGACAGTATTCCAGGGAAAAATCCGGCGAAAAATAACTTAGCTATCGATTGTTCCGTTAATATTCCGTAAATAATCAAAATGGTGCTTGGAGGAATCAGGATACCGATGGTACCACCTGCGGCAACTGATCCCACCGCCAATGAAGGAGCGTAATTATATCGTCTCATTTCGGGGAGGGCCACTGTACCCATTGTGGCGGCCGTTGCAAGGCTTGAGCCACTTACCGCAGCGAACCCCCCACAGGCCACCACCGTGGCCATGGCAAGACCGCCCCGCAAATGCCCCAACCATTTATAAGCAGTCTGATAAAGACTTCTGCTAAGTCCTGCCTGATAGGCAAACTCCCCCATGAGCAAAAAGAAAGGGATCACGCACATCGAATAACTGGCCGTTATGGAAAAGGGAATGTTACTCAACAAGCCCAAAGCCGCTTTTGTACCTCCAAGGAACGCCATACCAATAAAACCAACCAAAGCAAGCACACTGCCTATCAAGGTGTTGGAAAATAACAAAACAATCAATGTTACTATCATCAATGACGCTAATTTGGCTTCCACTAAATGCAATTTTACTGGCTGCCAAAGGAGAAACAAAATAACTGCTACAAGAAGGGATTTAATGACAAAAGCATAAAGTAAATGCGATGTATTTCTATGCAGATCTTTAAGCGTAGATATGTAATCCAAAAAAATGATCAACGACATTATTATGCATCCCAGAGTGATGATCAAAACAAAAGGGGCCAGAGGAATTTCAAGATATAATGAAGATACCCGATTTTCCCAATAAAGTTTGGCTAATATAATACTTCGCCATGTGATTAATACGAACACGAGTAAACTTATAAAAATGGCCACATTATTGATTATATTCCTGAGATATACAGGCAATCTATCAACTATGAATGGAATGGATACATGTCTTTTTTTGAGCTGAGCATAAGCTATACCAAAAAACACCAATACGACCAGCATCAATTCTTCAATTTCAACGGTGCCAATTAGGGGATGGCGAAAGATGTAACGTCCAATGACATTGGTGGTGAGGATGAGGACCATTATCAGCCCCACCCCCACCCCCATTATGTTCAAGAAAGTGGCTGACTTTATTATGGCCTCTTTTGCCCTCTGCACCCCTATCCTTCAGCGGGCCTTGTATGCCGCTATGAGCTTTTCGGCCTCTTCGAGGATCTCCCTTCCGGGAAGCCCCCTCTTCTCCATCTTCTTCACCCATTCTTCGCGCAAGGGCTTGACCCTCTGGACCCACCTCTGCCGCTCTAGCTCAGGAAGGTCATAAAACTCATCCCCCCTGTCCATCATCCATTTGATGTCCCTTTCCTGAAACCGATCAAATACCGAACCGCACAACTTGGCTCCATAACGTCCCGTCAATTCCGTCAGCACCTTCTGATCTTCTGGAGAAAGACTGTTCCACTTATCCAAGTTCATGACCACATAGAAGCTGGTACACAGCAAGTCAGCATTGGTATGGTAATGCACCAGTTCAGCTATTTTTTGCGATTTCAAAGGAGCATATGGCAACATACATCCGTCAACCACACCTTTCTGCAAAGCCATATAAACGTCCACCATTGGAATACTTTCTGGTACAGCACCCAACTTCTTGAGGATCTTCAATCCCATTGCACTTCCACTGCTTATGACCAGCCCGCGCAGATCTTCCAATTTGCGAACAATAGTCTTCCTGAAATGCAATTGGAAAGTAGGATTTGCATACAGCCAAAGGAGCTTAACCCCTTTGTACTCCTTCTGCATCTGGGGGAATTTCTCATACAATTCCCACAAAACCAAGCTGTTGATCACAGCACGGGATGTTCCCAACATCGGAAGATTTATCACTGTAGAGAGAGGAAAACGGTCAGGGGCGTATGTCGGACAGGACACAGCGATGTCACATATGCCGCTCATGGTGGCATCATATGCCTCTTTCACGCTCGCTAGGGCATTGGAAGGAAACAGGGTAACCTTGACTCTTCCCTGGGTGCGTTTTTCGACCTCCTTTGCCCATACAGTGAAAGCGTCGGTGTTGATGGGATGTTTAGGAGCATACATGCTATTGAATTTCAACTCTATCACCGCATGACCTTGAAAGGGCAAAAACAATATCGATATCGCCGCCATAAAGGCAATTATTAACCCTTTCTTCATAATTCACCTCCTTTTTGTGTTTTCTTCAATAATTTTTGATAAGGCTCATAATCTGCTTTAACCTTTTTTCTAAGCATTTTTAAATACAACTTTTCCAACCTCAGCATCTGTTTGTTTATATTGAGAATATGCTCGACTGCCTTCTTCTGTGCTCTTACCTCATCCTGTTTCAGGATGGCTTCAAATATCTCTCTGTGGATCGTACGTTCGTGGATCACTTCTTTTACGGGTTTAATGGTCAGGACAAAGTGTTCCGTGAAGTCCATAATGGAATTAATAATTACAGAATAAAAGGGATTGTGCGAAGCCTTACCGAGAGCACGGTGAAAATTGACGTTGTGTTTTATATAATCCGTCCCCGGTTCGCCTACTTCGGAAAGGTAAGCCAGGTGTTCGAGGATCCTTATATCCTCCCCAGTCCGCCTAAGGGCAGCCAAGCGGGCGACCTCGGGTTCCACATGCAGTCTGACCTCATAAAGTTGGCTTACGGAAACCTTGCCGAAGAAGAGCAAATCACTGAGGTTTTGCTGGATGATGGCAGGATCCAGCTCGCGGACAAAGGCCCCTCCTGTTGCCCCTTGCCTTACCTCGATAAGGCCATTTAACTCCAAGTACCTTATCGCTTCCCTTATGACCAGCCGGCTTACCCCGAAACGCTCCGCCAACTCCGTCTCTGAAGGAAGCCGATCGCCTACGCCATAATCCCCCGAAAGGATGGCCTTCTTGAGGACCTCGGCTATCTCTTCGTAAAGCCTCCTGCGCCTGAAAGGAAGGGATACCCCCTGCATTTGTTATATGTATAACAAAATCGTGGGACCCTTGTCAAGGTTGGACATCTCTGAAAGCGTGTGCCCTGTCAAGTGTCAAGTCATCTCACCTCTTTCCTTCATAACCTCTGCTTAATCCTCTGAGGGAACCTTGAAGCATGCCTCTCAGGCCACCTCCTGACATTCGGGGCAACAACATTTCAGGCCCACCAAACCTCGATACATCCCCAACCTCAAGGGCTATAACCACCGCCAGAATGAACCCAACCCGGGGATGCTCTGAAGGAGCTCCACCTCCTCCGATCTCCAAGACGCTCGATCTCCTCAAGCAGCATGAGGGTGATCCTCCTTGTCTCAGGTGGAAGCTCTGTGATCATCCGCTTCAGGATCTCCTTCCCCTTCCTCCCAAAGGGATCAGATACCTCGGAGACCACAAAACCGTACTTGACCAGGTTCGAAAGAACCCTCTGCTTGAGCCTGGTCCTTTGCTGAACCAGAAGCATCCTCGATCGGGGAAGCTCCCTCCTGTCCCTGATCTCACCTGAAGGGATCCATACCTCGGGCAAGGTGCCGGTCCTCTGAAGGATCCCCAA
>QMLA01000038.1 GCA_003646585.1 Deltaproteobacteria bacterium
GGGTGTGAGGATCAAAGGTGCCCCCTTCTCCTCCAACACCTCGAGGGAACCCACGAGGCAGTTTATGCCGTCGGCATCCACGACCATCGGGACCCGCGACTCCCTTATCAGGTTGAGCACCAAGGTCCTGCTCCCCTCACCCGTCCCTATCCCGGGACCGATGGCAAGGGCACTTTTGCCCTGAAGGAGGGCCAAGGCCTTCCCCAGGGCTCCTTCGGAGAAGGCCCCCTCTTTGTCAGGCAAGGGCTCGGTCATCACCTCGGTGAGCTTCACCTCCAGGATGGGGTTGAGGCTTTCGGGGACCGCCACCGTGACAAGCCCCGCACCCATCCTCAAGGCCGCCTCCCCCGCCATGTCCGCTGCCCCCGTCTTTCCCACCGAGCCCGCAATGACCAAAAGGTGCCCATAGGTCCCCTTGTGGCTGTCCCTGGGCCTTGGGCCAAGGGATCTGAGGTCAAGCTCACCGGGGTCAAGAAGGGCGCACTTCGGGTCTGCCTCGTTTACAAGGGAGGGGGGTATGGAGATGTCCACCGTGTGCAGTTCCCCCACGTGATCCAGCCCAGGGTGAATCACCTGCCCCACCTTGGGGAGGCCAAAGGTCACGGTCAGATCTGCCCGCACAGCAACCCCCAGCACCTTTCCCGTCGTGGAGTCGATGCCCGAAGGGATATCTATGGCCACAATGGGTTTCTTTAGGAAATTTATCAGCTGGATGGCCTCCCTGAAGAGCCCCTTTACTTCGTCCTTAAGGCCAGTTCCCAGGAGGGCATCCACAACGATGTCGCAATGGGACACCTCCTCCCTTGCGGCCCAAAGCTCCCCCTCATTGTGGATCTCCTTTAGTTCCCCGCCGATACGGACCCAGATGTCGAGGTTTATTCTGGCATCGCCGGTGACCCTTTCCCGTGGGGCCAGAAGGTAAGCCTTGACGGGCCAACCCCAGTTCTTCAGGTACCTGGCAACGACAAAGCCGTCCCCGCCGTTGTTCCCCCTGCCGCAAAGGACTGCCACCTTCTTGGGCCCGGGACCAAACTTCCGTTTGATGATCTCTGCAGCCCCCCTTCCGGCATTCTCCATGAGGACCACCCCCGGGATGCCCACCTCGTTTATGGTCCTTCTGTCAAGCTCTCTCATTTCCTCGGCGGTCACAAGCCTCATCGCCCCCCTCCAAGACTACAAAGGCTATGGCCATCCCAGCATCATGGGAAAGGGAAAGGTGGATCCGTATCCCCGAAGGGACCACTTCCCTGGCACGGCCATGCAATACGAAGAAGGGCCTGCCCCTCTGCTCCCTCACCACCTCTATGTCGATGAAGGGAATCTCAAAGAGCCCCTTTCCCAGGGCCTTGAGGAAGGCCTCCTTGGCCGCAAACCTTGCAGCGAGGCCCTCCACGGGGAAGGGAGAACTCATAACCTGCGCCCTCTCCCGCGGGGTGAAGACCCTCCTCATGAACCTTTCCCCCCATCTCCTCATGGCCCCTTCAAGCCTTGCCACCGCCACCATATCCACACCGATTCCCCTTATCATCCGGACCAATATATAGGCCTCAAGGGGCTTTTTCAACAACACCTGTTGACCTTTTCGGCTTTTGGATATAAAAGCCATCGTCATGAAGGTCGCGGCCATCCAGCTGGCAAGTTCTCCGGATAAGGGCAGGAACCTCGAGAAGGCCTTGAGGTTTGCCGAGGCGGCGGTCCAGAGGGGAGCGGAAGTCCTGTGCTTTCCCGAACTCTTCCCTTATCCCTGGTTCCCCTCCAAGGTGGACGAGAGGGCCTTTTCCCTTGCCGAACCAGCAGATGGCCCCCTGATCAGCGAGTTCTGCGAATTCTCGAAAAGGGAAGGGGTAAGCCTGATCGTCCCCTTCTTCGAGAGGGAGGGGGGAAACTTCTACAACTCTGCGGCCGTGATATCCGGCGGGGAACTCATGGGCCTTTACCGCAAGGTCCACCTGCCCGAGATCCCCCTTTGGGAGGAGAGGTTTTACTTCAGTCCCGGGGACAACTTCCCCGTCTTCGCCTTAAATGGCGTAAAGATCGGGATACAGATGTCCTGGGACAGCCTCTTCCCCGAGGGCCCGAGGATCCTGGCCCTTAAGGGGGCAGAGGTGCTGTTCGTCCCCAGCGCCTGTGCCTTCAGGACCCAGCAGAGGTGGCTGAAATTGCTGGCAGGACATGCCATCTCCAACGGCCTCTTCGTGGTCAGGGTCAACAGGGTGGGGGAAGAGCCTCACCAGCACTTCTACGGGATGAGCTTCTTCCTAGATCCTGAAGGGGAGTTGATCCTCGAACCCGCCGGGCTTGAGGAGGGGATCCTGCTGGGTGAAATATTGCCCGAGGAGGCGCGCAGGGTCAGGACCAAGTGGTGCCTCTTCAAGGACAGAAGGCCTGACCTCTACAGGGGGATCTCCTCATGAGGGAGAGGATCTCTGAGGCGTTGCGGGAGGCTTACAGGAGGGCCGTGGCCTCGGGCAACCTTCCCGATGGGGAACTTCCTTCCTTCACCGTGGAGTACCCCCCGGATGAATCCTTTGGGGACTATGCGAGCAACATCGCCTTGGTTTTGGCCTCCTCCCTGAGGATGAGACCCCGTGATGTGGCGCAGAGGATCCTCGAAGGCATGCCGGAGGAACCTCTCATTGAACGGGTCGAGATAGCCGGTCCCGGGTTCATCAACTTCTTCATCAAGGACAGCCTGTGGTTCGAGGAGTTGAGGAAGGCCTGCTTGATGGGGAGGTCATATGGTCGCTGCGAGAACAACGGAAAGCGGGTCCTTGTGGAATTTGTAAGTGCCAACCCCACCGGTCCCCTCCACATAGGCCATGGGAGAATCGCCGCCTTCGGAGATGCCCTCTCGAGGCTCCTTGAGTGGGCCGGATGGGAGGTGGAGAGGGAATACTACATCAACGATGTCGGAACCCAGATGGAGGTCCTGGGAAGGTCGGTCCTGGCCCGCTACAGGGAACTTCTGGGGCTGGAGGCGGAATTTCCCGAAGACGGCTATCGTGGAGATTACATAACTGATGTGGCCAAGGAGATCCTGAAGAGGTACGGAAGGCGATTGCTCGAGTTGCCCGAAGGGGAGGCGGTGGGGATCGTTTCAAAGGAGGCCAGGGATATCATCCTCAACTGGATACGGGAGGAACTGTCGCTTTTCCGCGTGCGGTTTGACCGCTTCTTCAGTGAGGCCTCCCTTTACGAAAACGGGAAGGTGGACAGGGTCCTTGAGGAACTCGAATCAAGGGGGCTCCTTTACAGGGATGAGGGGGCCATATGGTTCAGCAGTTCATCTTTTGGCGACGAAAAGGACAGGGTGGTGGTGAGGGCCAGCGGGGCCAAGACCTATTTCGCCTCCGACATCGCCTACCATCTGGACAAGCTCTCTCGAGGTTATGATCTGCTGGTGAACATCTGGGGAGCCGATCACCACGGCTATGTCAAGCGCCTCGAGGCTGCCATCCAGGCCCTGGGCCATCCCAAAGAAAGGCTTAAGGTGATCCTGGTTCAGCTTGTAAACCTCCTTAGGCACGGAAAGCGCGTCTCGATGTCAACCAGGGCAGGTGAGTTCGCCGCCTTGAGGGATGTGATAGGGGAGGTGGGGGTGGATGCCTCAAGGTTCTTCCTCCTTTTGCGCAGGGCGGAAAGCCCCTTGGATTTCGACCTCGAGGTGGCCAAGGTCAAGGGCGAGGAGAACCCCGTCTATTACGTACAGTATGCCCATGCAAGGATATCCAGCATCTTCAAGAAGGCCAAAGAACGGGGGGTAGGACTTCCCGACCCCGAGCAGGTGGACCTGAGCCCACTGACCCTTCCCGAGGAGAGGTCCCTGGCAAAGGCCGTGGGGACCTTCCCGGAACTGGTGCAGGATGCCTCCTCCAATTTCGAACCCCACCCGATCTCCACCTACCTGATTTCCTTGGCCAGGTCCTTCCACAGCTACTATAATAAACACCGTGTCCTCGGCCAGAAGCGGGAGCTCACGGAGGCCCGGCTCCTTTTGGCCTGGGCCATTAAGGAGGTCATAAGGAATGGCCTGGAGATCCTTGGGGTAGAGGCACCGGAGGAGATGTGATGGAGGATGAAGCCCTCACGAGGCTGCAAAGGGAGAGGAAGCTCCAGCAGAGGAGGCTCCTTCTGATCGTCGCCTTCCTGGGAACGTTCTTCGGGGGCATGCTCCTGGGGATGATCCTGGGGGTAAAGATCGGGGGGAGGACGGAAATCCGACAGATCGCTAAAGCAGATATCGGTTCGGCCAACCGGAGCCAGGAGCCCGAGCCCGACCTCACCTTTTACGAACGCCTGGAGGAACCCTCCGGTCCCGCCCCTGAAAGGACAGTGAGCGAGACCCCGAGGAAGACCTGTCTCCTCCAGGTCGCATCCTTCAGGGAGAGGCATAACGCCCTCAAACTTTCCGAAAGGCTGCGCTCCAAGGGGTTGATAGTTGAGGTTCGTAAAGTAGAGGTGAAGGGTACAAGGTGGCACAGGGTCTTGGTCAAGGCAAAGGATCCCGAGGAGGCCCAGAGGCTGAAGGGGCAGTTGGAGAAGGAAGGGTTTAAAGGAATAAGGATCCTGGAGGGAGGATGAATTGGGATCGAAAAAGGGAAGGCTGAGGGAAAACCTCGAAGGAATAGCTGTAGCCCTCCTTTTGGCCCTTTTTATAAGGGCTTTTTTCATCCAGGCCTATAAGATCCCCTCCAGTTCCATGGAACCGACACTACTTGTCGGGGATCACCTCTTGGTGCTCAAGTGCGCCTATGGTATCAGGATCCCCCTGGTGGGCAGGTATCTCCTCGAATTCTCCCGTCCCAAGAGGGGGGACATCATCGTCTTCGTCTACCCCAGGAACCCGAAGAAGGACTTCATAAAGCGGGTAATGGGACTTCCCGGTGAAAGGATTCAGGTGATCGATCGCAAGGTCTACGTGAATGGGAAGCCGATTGAGGACCCGTGGGGCTTCTGGGCCAAGGGGGCGGTGCTTAGGCCCAACTTCGGGCCGGTGATAGTCCCCGAAGGACACTATTTCGTGCTGGGAGACAATCGCGACAACAGCATGGACAGCAGGTACTGGGGTTTTGTGCCGAAGGAGAACATCCTCGGAAAGGCCCTCATCATATACTGGTCCTGGAACTCCAGGGGTGAGGGGCTCCTGGAGAAGGTCCGCTGGGCCCGCATCGGTAAGATCCTCTGGTGAGGGGGAAGAGATGAAGGCAGCAGGGGTGGAGGAAAGGCTTAAGGGACATCTGGATTCCCTCTCCCCCCGGGACATAGTGGTGGGGATCCTATCCAAGGACGTTGAGCTGACGATCATCCACGTCATGAACGTGGCCACAAGCGGTCTGCTGGAGTACTTTCCCGGCTATCGCTCGGCGATCCTGGTCTGTGATGGTTACAGCACCGACAGGACCCGCCAGCTGGCCGAGCTTTTCGAACTTCCCCCTCAGATCCCCAAACTCATCGTGGAGGAGGAGGGGGAGATCGGCAAGGGAAGCGGTGTCAGGACCGTTTTCCGGATAGCCAAGGGCCTCGGGGCCCAGGTGGTGGTGTTGCTGGATGGCGACCTGTTGAGCGTTCGTCCCGAATGGGTCGAACACCTGGCCAAACCACCCCTTTACGGGATTTCGGATCTGGTCATCCCGTATTATGTGAGGCACAAATACGACGGCCTCATCACCAACAATTTGGCCTATCCTCTGACGAGGGCCCTTTATGGTGCCTGTGTGAGGCAACCCATAGGAGGGGAATACGGGCTATCAATAGAACTCATAGATCGCCTCCTGGATCACCCCCTCTTCCCCCATCATTTTGGCATAGACATCTTCATAACCACGGTGGCCCTGGCCGAAGACCTCGCCGTGCAGGAGGCCCTCCTCGGGGTGAAGATCCACGAATCCACCATGAAATACCTCGATCCCCGCAAGCTCCTCTTTCCCATGTTCAACGAAGTGGTGGGGACGATGTTCGAGCTGATGATCTATTATGAGGATGTGTGGAGGAAGAGGTCCCCCCAAAACAGGTACAAGTGCCTGGCCCACTACCACGGGGTCACCCCACCCCCGACCCTTGTCAACCTGCAGAAGGTAAAGGAGCTGTTCTTCAGGGTCTATGAGGAGTGGAGGGGGGTTATAAAGGATCTGCTTCCCCTTGAACTCTTCCAGGAACTGCAAGGGGCTATAAGGGGGGATGATGTGGTGATAGGAATGGACCTGTGGTCGCGGCTGGTCTATGCCTTCGCTGCGGCTTACAAAAGGCTCAGGGATCCCCGGGTGACAGGAGGCCTCAGGGCCCTATGGCTTGGCAGATTTGTCACCTACGCCAAGGAGACCGAGAACTCGGGGATAGAGGAAACCGAGAGACTGCTCGAGGAACAGGCCAAGGTCTTTGAGAAGAACAGGGAATACCTGCTGAGGATGTTTTAAGGAGGTGGAGAAGATGGCGAAGGTGAAAGTTGGAATCCTCGGTGCCACGGGGATGGTGGGACAGCGCTTCGTGCAGCTTTTGGCAAATCATCCCTGGTTCGAGATAACCGAGGTGGCGGCCTCCGAAAGGAGCGCCGGGGTTAGTTACCGGGAAGCCATGCAGGGACGGTGGAAACTGGAGGGGGAAATTCCCCAGAAGGTGGCAAGACTTAAGGTCAAGCAATGCACTCCGGATCTCGACTGCAGGGTGGTGTTTTCGGCCCTTGACGCAAGCGTTGCGGGTCCCATAGAGGAGGAATTTGCAAGGGAGGGATACGTGGTGGTATCCAATGCCAGGAACCACCGGATGGACCCGGATGTCCCCCTTCTGATCCCCGAGGTCAACCCAGAACATATCGAGATCATCCCCAAGCAGAGGGAAAGGTGGTCCAAGGGAGGGTTTATCGTCACCAATCCCAACTGTTCGACCATAGGCCTTGTAATGGCCTTGGCCCCTTTGAAGGAGGCCTTCGGTTTGAGGAGGGTCGTCGTGACCACCCTTCAGGCCCTAAGTGGAGCGGGATATCCAGGGGTGGCGTCCTTGGATATTCTTGACAATGTCATCCCCTTCATCTCCGGAGAGGAGGAGAAGGTGGAAACTGAACCCTTAAAGATCATGGGGGAACTCCGCGAGGGAAAATTCGTCCCCGCCCCTTTCAGCATCAGCGCTTCCTGCACGCGGGTGAATGTCCGCGACGGGCACCTGGAAAGCGTAAGTGTGGAACTCGAAAAGAAGGCCTCTGCTGAGGAAGTGATTCGGGCGTGGGAGGACTTCAACCCCCTTAAGGACCTCGAACTCCCCTCGGCTCCCAAAAGGCCCATCATCTACCGTCCCGAAAGGGACCGGCCTCAGCCTTTAAAGGACAGGGATGCGGAGGGGGGAATGGCCTGCGTTGTGGGGAGACTTAGGCCCTGCAAGGTCCTCGATTACAAGTTCTTCCTGCTCAGCCACAACACCATAAGGGGAGCAGCTGGGGCGGCGGTACTGAATGCCGAATACCTCCTCAAAAGGGGCTATATCACGACCTGAATGGTCCCAAGTGTCATCCTCTCTGTCGTCGTCATAGGCCTGAGCGGTATGGCCGCTCAGATCCTGTTGTTGCGAGAACTCTTCGTATCCTTCCTCGGCAACGAGTTGACCTTTGGTATCGTCCTTGGTGAGTGGATCCTCTCGGAGGCCCTCGGCTCCTGGTGGGGCAGGAGGGAAAGGTGGGAGCTCAAGGGCTTTGTAAGGCTACAGATACTCTTTTGCGCTTCCCTCTTTTTGGGACTGCTGCTGTCGAGGAACTTAAAGGCAGCTGTTCTTGAC
>QMLA01000039.1 GCA_003646585.1 Deltaproteobacteria bacterium
AAAGGATGGGAAATCGACACTACTGAACTTGCGAGAACTATTATCGATGTAGTCGAACATTATAACGAATATCGAGATCGATTTATCGAATACGCTAAGATTGTTCGTAACGAATATTCGTGGAGTAATATAATCGATTACTTTGCTTACGTTTTATCGAGATACAAGATCGTAAACGTTAAAGCTTCGAAACCTAAGATCTTATATGCTTATCACTCTTCCGAGAGACATAGTTAGCAAGCATATCGAGCTATATCTTAAGACTCATACCGATCGAACTGGTGTCGTTAAAGCGTTAGATAACCTAATTAGGGTAAATCCTAACGTTAAGTTCATCAAGTTCGTATACACTCAGAACGAAGGAACGATAATCGTAGGTAGTGCTACTATAGACGTATTTGGAGAGCATCACGTCAACGATCTTATACGATGGATCTTTTACGATGAAAGCGAGGAAGGTAGGTAATCGAAAGTTTTAAATATCGATTTATCGATCAATTTAACATGAGTGGTATTGAGAAGGAAAGGAAATATAGCGAGTTTTGGTCAAACAGAGAGTACATCTACGTAGTGAGTGGCAAGAAAGTGAACAATAGCGTTCCGAGTGTCGTAAGGAGAAAGCTATTAAGAGTTGCGAACGGACTAAAGGAAGTAAAGCAAGGAGTTATCGATGATCCCGTAATTGCTGAACTTCTATTCGGAATATCGAACGTTCTAAGGTTAAAAGGCTACGAAGAATACGCTGACGCAATCGATACGATTGCTTCGTCACTAAAGCAAATAAAAATAAGCGAGGTGGAATAAATGCGTGAGATTGCGAGACGGGTTAACGAGGTGTTGAGGTCAACCTATCATTCAAGAAGACAGAACGGAGATATTTATGCTTTTCGATTGATGTTCACGAAGTATCCAGAGCCTACGTTAAGCGTTGTTATCTACGAAAACAGACAGAAATTGACGGAAATTCCGATTCGCAATCTCGATGAGTTCATTGATGCGATAGATCAAGCGTATGAGATTCTCACTAACGAACTAAGCGACACTCAAAACGAAGAACCAGAGACAAATCCACCAAGAGGATCGAGAAGATCTACACGACAGAGATCCGAATCTTCGAGGAGATCGAGTAGTAGAACTTCTAACGAAGCGAGAAGTAGAAGTTCGAGGGTTAGATCTTCAAGAAGACGCTTAAGACGAGATTAACCTTTATCTTCCCTTCTATTTTTAATTATTTTACGGTGGTAGTTATGACATTCGAGGATTTCGTTAAGAAAGAACTCGTCTTCATCAAGAACTACGTAAAAGACGCTCCACATTCGCTTTTCGTAGCGTTCAAGAGGGAATTCGAAGGATTATCAGAAGACAAAGTTCGTGACAAACAGTTCGAACTCTTCGAACTATATCTAAACTCGATTGACAAGAATTCTCTGATGACAGAGCTTAGCCTCGAAGGTAGAGCATCGTTAATTTTAAAACCGTCAAGCTTTCGAATCTACAGCGATGGAGTTGTCGTCATAACTACGAGAGGTGGAGCAAAACTCGTAGGAGAAATCGAGCTTTTCGGTAGAAATAAGCGTGAGATCTTGAACAACATCGCAGATTGGATGTATGTAGAGGTAACGCATAGCGAACAAATCATCGAAGAGTATGGTAAAGATGCGTGTCTCATCGAACTCGTAGATCCACTTAAAGGCTACACGAATGAAGACGATGCAAAACGCATTCTCGATGAATACGATCTTACACCTCTCGAAATATTAATCGCTGGATTGGGTATTAAACCGACAAACGAAACGCTAAGACTGTTCGCACCACGTATCTTATCGCTATTCTCATACCAAGATCGTCCAATACACGTTATGCAATTTACGAACGTTGAAACTGGAAAAACAGAGTTCGGAACACGATTGGAATTTATTTTTTCGTGGACATTTTACTCGGAGTTTCCGAGCGTTGCAGAGCTGATCTACGATGGTAGAACGGGATCAGCGGGAGCGGTATTTACGAGTCAAGGAATCGTTATCGATGAGATGGACAAAGTTTCAAAGTCTAAATTCCTCGAATCTTATCAACCGTTAAACACTGGACTTGAAAACGGTTTGTGGCGTAGAGGTGTTAGTAGTCACGGAAGAAGGTTAGAAGTGTATCGAAGAGTTCCCTTCTTAGTGTTCGGGAACTGTAACCAAGGAAACGATGTTGTAGATACGAGACTATACGATAATACACGACAAATCTCAAAGGAGATCATCGAGAGTGCAATATCGAGAACGAGAGATGACGACAGAATGGTTAACGTTTATTCATTCCTCGATAGATTTGCTATATGTGACGTATATTCGAAATACGTTCCAATCACCGAATATCTCATAACTAACGATCACGGAGCGATCGGTGTTCTTCCAGACTCGATATATCGTGGACTTGTAGCGGTTATACAACAAAGAATCCCGACTGAGTATGTCGAATCAAGCGAAGAATGCAAAGGACGTAAGAGAAGACACGCTGAGGCAGTATACAACGTCATGCGTGTATTGCTCGACACGGATTTAGACGTGGATATCGTAAGACAAGTAGTCGCTGGAAATCGTGACTTCGGAGCATTATTCGATTCAGTTTCGATAGAATCAAAGACTCAGACAAAAGATGAAGAAATCGAGTATGAGGATATCGGTTTTGATCTGGAAGCTATACAATAGTTCGTAATTTTTATTTAGTTCTTTTTTTATATTTGTTAATATGGTAGAAATAAGCGATAGGAAGGTTGCGATAATTGGATTGGTGTTAATTGCGATAGTCCTTGCGATATCGCAAGGTAAGGATGCGTTAAGCGTAATATCGAACATTGTAGCGTTTATTGCTGGAATCGCAACTGGTAAAGCGATTCGAAGATCTCGATAATCCCAATATCGAAATATTTATATATCGAATAATCGTATGAAGTATAGTGATCGAACATGATTTGTCCTCGATGTGGCTCTAAGTTAGGTAATCTCAAGGACTACGCCGTTATTGTCCACAAGGGACAAGTATACGCTCAACTTATACCATACGAAACGTATACGATAGACGAAAACGGAAACGCAAACCTCGAATCTCGCATGTTCGTATGTCCGATCTGTGATACGAGATTTAAACCGAAAAAGGGTGAGAAGAAATGAACATTGAAGCTCTACTTGAAGCATCGTATATGAATGCGATAAGAAGATTTCTACAAGAGAACAAACGTGAATACGATGGCAGAATTCACGTTAGCCATGTGCTACAGTGTTTAAGACGCTCGTATTACGAGATAAAGACTCCACCAGAAACAGTCCCGAATTTTAACCTCTTTATCGGTATCGGAATCCATGAGCTTATCGAGGCTATTCTCGTAAGAGAATTGAGCGAATATTGCGGTATGATTAGAAACGTATACTACGAGGTAGAGGTGAGCAATGGAGTATGCGTAGGGACTCCAGATCTTATAATCGAATTCGATGATTACAGAGTAGTAGTCGATCTTAAGACTACGAAATACAACCTACCAAACTCGAAAAACAAATTCGCTGAGAAAATGCTCGAAAAGTACATTATGCAAACCGTAGCGTATGTACACATGACTAATTCCGATTTCGGAATCTTAATGTTTATTAAACGTCAGAATGGAAAACCGAAGTTCTTTAGAGTAGAGAGAAACGATAGCATTTATCGAGAAGTAATATCGAGATGTAAGCGATTAAAGAGAGCGTTAGAGCTTGACGAAGAACCAGAAGGTGAACCAGACGTATTTTGCGAACCATACATCGATCCAAAGACTGGAGAAAAGCGAGGTGGATGTCCGTTTTACGATAGCTGTCCATACGTTCGTAAACTCGTAAAGCATGAATGGTGGTAGATACGATGAATCGGATTGTGTTTAACGTTCCAAAAGTTAGATCGTTCTTACGTAAACACGGAGAAGTATATACTATCCGAAAGAGTAGATCGACTGGACTAACGGAAATATATTTCGGTGATAAGCTCGTAGCTATTGGATACGTAAGATACGTTACAGACGTAACCGATAAGTCAGTTATAAAGCGTTACGTGTCTAAAAGCGGTTTTAGAAACGTTGACGATTGGTATAACCTTGCGGTTAAGTTGCACAGATCACGCAACGCATTAAAGCTATACCACGTTAGAATAATTCGATGGAGTAATAGTCTCCATATAAAAAAACCACTCATACAACGTTAACGTTAAAGTCAGAACTGTGATAATCTCGTCTTTATAACGTAAGGCAGATAATTAATAACCGATTGCTTTATCGAAACAGTCGAAATTACACAAATCGTATAGAATAACGCTATAGACAAACTTACACAAATCGAGAAAAGGAACGTCATAGACGTATATTTACAAATCGAAATACCAATCGGTGTAGACATAAGTATATAAATCGAAATGTCAATCGGAATAGGCATGCGTCTATAAATCGATATGTGAATCGATATAGACGAGTACAAACAAACCGTATCATAAAACGATGTAGTCTAACTTTAATAAACCGAGTCGAGTATCGGTAAAGTCGAGTGTAGATAAACCGTGTTAATAACCGACACAGACGCCCGCATAAAACCTCTCCTATTTAACGTATAGCCGATTGTTGATAAAACGAAATAAAGATCGTAAAGGCAATCACTCAAAAACCGATACTAAAATCGTGTAGGCATTCGGATATAAACACACACAAATATCGCAAAGTCGTAATAACATAAAACGCAAAGTCGATCGATATAAGGCTCAAACAAACTAACCCTTAGTAAAATCGAACCAGTCTTAGCTCAAGAAACCCATTTTTATATCGTATTAGTCTCTGTTCGAAAAACCCATTTTTATATCGTAAGAGTCTGGAACGTAAAAATCGAATATTGATAACGTATTAAAGACGAATCCAAATAACCTCACTGTAAAATCGTAAAAGACATCAAAATACAAGCTCGCTCCTCCATCGTTAGAAGTCTTTTGACGATTAAACCCATAAAACGAGCGAGTGAATCGATATTATCGCTAATCCGATTATCGAAATATTTAAATATCAGAGCGTCTTATTATGCAATGGGTGGTTCGATGGTTTGGGTGAAAACGTTTGATGGTAGGTACATAAACATGAACCACATCGTGTGCATTAGCAAGCGACCAGAGAAGCGACTTGAATTCGTCTATGGAGATCCAGATATAGAGTCGATCACCGTGTTGATTCCCGAGAGTGTACAAATCAGCGATGACGAAGTCGACAAGCTAATAAACATGATAATAAACATGAACGATCTACAGTCTTCGAATGTCGTAGTTGATATGGAAATTTTGGTGGATATAATCAAACGACATAAGAGGTGAGAGTATGAGCGTAGAGGTTTTGAACGAGCTTAGGAGTCTCGGTCAGAAGTACATCGCTCTAAAGAAATTCGAACAATCTCTCGAAAGCAAGATCAGAAAGGGAATAGACGTTGACGATCTATACGAAAGCGTGACGTCTACTATAGTAGAGATCCAAAGAATCGCAAGTAAGCTCGTAAAAGAAGAGCCTATATACGCAAACTGGTTACACTACGTTAAAGGAGTCGGAATATCGCATGCGTTGTCTCTCTACGGTTATATCGATTTCAATAAAGCGAAAACCGTTAGCTCGATCTGGACATACGGTGGATTAGTAAATACGGATACGTATTCGAGAGAGTTCAAAGGAGCGTTGATAAGAATCGGTATGTCGCTACTTGGAATCCGAAAGATCACTCCAGCAACGTATACGAGATACGAATTTCCGAGAGGTGGAAAATACGCAAAGTATTTCGTTTACAGACGCAAAGAGGCAGATACGAAATATCCCGACTGGACAAATAAGCATCGCTTTTGGCATGCGATGAGAATGATGCTTAAGATGTTCACCGCTCATTACTTCATCGTTTACAAGTGGCTATACGAGAAAGAAGCGTATATCCCATATCCGATAAAGCTTGTACTCGAAGGAAAGCTAAACAGTCACAAACACTTGTACTTACCATTCGTAGATACGTATCTTAATCTCGAATGGCTTACCGCTCTCGAAAACGAGTACATTAAGATCGGAGTCCAGACGAGACGTGAACCCTTGACGCTATAAACTTTTATTTTTTTACCGCTTAAGGTGATTTGATGACTGAGGAATGGATGAAAGCGGTTAATGAGATATTGCGTAAACATAGGTTTCGAAAAGATAAAACGTTCGTAAGATTCAACGCTACGAAATATCCATATCCTACGATTTCGATTGTCGTATATTACGAGAGTAGAAAAGTTCTTGAGCGTCCTATTAGATATCTCGATGAGTTTATAGAAGATTTAAAGCGTGTCAAAGAAATTATCGATAGAGTTCGTGTGCAGTCAATGGTAGAAAAATCGGAAATTCAAACGGATAAGACACACGATTACGAATCCAATAACATATCGGATGAGACACATAATTACAAATCCAGTTCAATATCGGATAAGTCTCAATACAATGAATCGCATTCCTTAACGGATGAGACGAACAGTAATAAATCGTCAACACTATCGAAAGATCGAAAGTTAAAAATACTTCGATCTTAACTATTTTTAGTGAACCAGTCAGAGTTTTACGACTGGTTAATATACGAAATCCATTTGCTAAACGAGATTATTCTCGTATCGATGGTTTTATTATTTGTCGCTTTCATTTTCGCTATAGTTATAAGCCTTCGTGTAATATATCGTAGTCGATGAGCGAAAAACTCGATATCGTTAACGAAATATCGAAAGAATTGATATACATTCGTAGATACGTTCGTGATATTCCTTACTCGCTGATCGTAGCGTTCTATGATACGTTTAAAGACAAGCCAATAGACGAGCAAAAAGAACTACAGAAGAGACTCTACGATATGTACAACCTATCGACAGATCAATCGCTATTAAACCTCGAAATATCCTTGAAAGGTTACGCTGAGATAATATTCAAACCAGAATCGTATATGATCGATCAGAGTGGTAGAGTAATGCTATTCACTAAAGGTGGAGTCGCATTAATCGGATCTGTCGATCTATTCGGGAACACACGTAGAGACATAGAGAACGTTATAGGAGAATGGATGTATGTCGAAGTATCGCATGGTAAACCGTTTATCGAGATTCCTAACGCAACGATAGAATACGTAGAACCGTTAACGCCAAAAGTTGACAGAGATCGAGCTATAGAGCTACTCGATCGCTACGGTGTTACACCCTTCGAGCTGTTTTTGATTAGTCAAGGGTATAAACCTACGAAAGAAGTAAAGCGACTATTTCTACCGAGAATACTATCGTTATTCTACTACGATGGATTACCAATACATACGTTCCAGCTTTCGCAACCAGAAACGGGAAAGAGCCACTTCGCTATACGGTGTGAGTTCGCATTTAACTTTACGCATTTTACAGAGTTTCCATCACCAGCGAGGTTGATATTTGACGGTAGACTCGGAGCTAAAGGAGCGGTGTTCACAAGTAACGGAATTATAATCGATGAGATCGACAAGCTCGATAAAGTAAACTTTAAGAAGGCATATCAATCGCTAAATACGGGACTCGAAAACGGAGTCTGGAGAAGAGGAGTTCAAACGCAACATTGTATCGCATTAGAGGGTTACCGTTTCCTACCGTTCATACTTTTTGGAAACGTGAGTAACCAGTTAATCGATATCTACACTCAAACGAACAATAACC
>QMLA01000040.1 GCA_003646585.1 Deltaproteobacteria bacterium
CACAATCAATTCTTCAACAGGTGGAAGCCCAAGTTCTCCGATGTAATCAATCATCAGCTTTAGCTCATCGAGAGATATAGCGGATATTTCTTTGGACAATGAGTTTATAAGCAATTCCAGCCCTTTGTAATAGTCCTGCAGGAGCTTATGCATTTCATCTATTTTTCTTCTTATCCCTATCAGAAAGCCCGCCATTTCCTCTCCGAGTTTCGCGAGGACGCGCCCTTGTGCTCCTTCTGCGTTCTGGGCTCTTATGCTCAAATTGAGGGAGGCCAGAAACAGCCCTTG
Organism: Deltaproteobacteria bacterium; assembly: GCA_003646585.1. GTDB lineage: Bacteria > Desulfobacterota > B13-G15 > B13-G15 > B13-G15 > B73-G16. Next base: position 289 of record QMLA01000040.1, read on the forward strand.
TGTTAACTGTCGGAATTTTTCCATGTGCTTCATTATCTCGGACTCAACTTCTTGCAATCTCACAGAGGCCAGGAACTCGTGGGTCGATCGAAGTCTGGGATTGACCTTCTCTTTCAGGAGGGCCTCTATCTGGTTAACTATCGTCTTCAAATCCAGCTGCAGTTTCTCCATATCCTGCGAAAATTTGGAAAAAATCCGCATGATCTCTTCCACTTGTTTCACAACGGGGTTAAAGACCCTGTCGAGCTCCTGGAAGAAAAGCTCTATTTTTCCGCCCTCCTGAACCATAGCTCGACCGTTGTACCCTGATCTGGACCGGCACTGTGTATGGAGATTTTGCCCTGCATCAATTCGACGAGTTTTTTAGAGATGACGAGCCCAAGGCCCGTCCCTTCGGGGCTGTAGCTGCTGAATACCTTAAAGAGGTGTGAGAGTTTTTCGGGCTCTATCCCGATGCCCGTATCCTCCACCCTGATGGACATTCCCTTTTCATCTTCGGCAAAGGAAACCGTCACCCTCTTCTCCCCTTTTTCCTTCATGGAGGTGAACTTTATGGCATTGTCCAGCACATTCCTCATGACGCGGCAGAAGGCCTTCTTGTCACCGATGATCCTCAGGTGCTCCGCTACAGACGAGACATTGAGTTCCACATTCTTCCTGAAGGCGTATCCCTTGAGGTCCTCAACTATCGCATGAAGGAGGGTATTGACCTTCAAGGGCTCAAGCTTAAGCTCCCTGAGACCTTCCTCGATGCGAACGTAATCGAGCAGATCGTTGACAAGGGCCGATAACTTAAGGGCAACAGAATAGGCCTTTTCGGCCAGCTCCTCCTTATGAGCCAGCTTTATCTCCCCATCCACATAAAGGGCCAGATACCCGAGGATGGAATTGGTGGCAGACCTTATCTCATGGGTGGCAGTGGCGAAAAATTCCTTGCGCTTCTCAAGCTCACCCTTGAGTCTGTATACCTCACTTACATCAAACCCCAAATAAACCCTGTAGCGATCGACCTCGAAACTCCTCCACTCGAGGAAAGGAGCCCTACTTTGCAAAATTTCCTCTTCGATACACTCACCAAGTAATTTCCTTTTCAGTGTGTCCTCAGCACTGCTGTTTGCAAATCTAACTACGTTCCCTTCCAATATGAGGCATGGGATTTCCATTTTTTGAATCACTTCGCGAAAGATCCCAATATCCATTAAAGCCCTCCTTACCGTAAATACTTTTTTATTTTTGCAATCAATTCATTAGGCAAGAAAGGCTTAAGCAGGGCATTATTGCAGCCATCTTCCATTAACTCTGCTTTAGAAATGTATTCGGCTGTAAGAACTATGACCTTTGCATCCATTCCTTCCATTTCCCTCAACCTTTCCAGTAATTCCTTGCCCGACATTCCGGGCAAACGATAATCGAGAAGTATCAACTGAGGCTTTAATCCTTCCTTCAATAAATCTAAGGCTTCTTTGGCATCTTTGGCCCACTTGATCTCAACATCAGCAAGTTTGGTCAGGGCAATCTGAACGATTTCTGCATGTTCAGGATTATCTTCCACAAGCAGTATGAGTTTTTTCATGATACAGCCTCCAGCATTTTCTTCAAAATGGCCATATTCATCGGTTTCACGATAAAAAGGGTGGCTCCACAAAGAAGAGCCCTTTTCCGATCCTCTTCGGAATTCAGAGTTGTGACCAGTATAATGGGGACGTTTTTATACCTTTCGTGCTTTCTTATTTTCTTCGTAAAGGTGTAACCATCCATAACCGGCATGTTGATATCGCAAAAAATCAAATCGTAAGAATTCTGCAAGCACTTCTCATAAGCCTCTGCTCCGTTTTCCGCTGTATCGACGTCAAAGGAGAGGACCTTCAGAAGGCTCACATGGTAGTTTCTGACCACGAGGGAATCATCCACCACCAATGCCTTCTTCATTCTTCGTCCTCCTCTGTCTCTTTCTGATAGAGGATGGCCCCCTTGACCTTCACGGGCCTGAAGGTAGAGCTTATCCTTGACATGGATTCAGCGTGTCCCAAGAAGAGATAGCCATCTTCGGAAAGGACATCGTAAAGGTGGGCTGCTGCTATGCGCTGTTCCTTCGTATCGAAATAGATCAGGAGGTTTTTGCAAAAGACAAACTCAAATCTTCCCAGAGATCTCATGAATCGCCTATCCAGGATGTTTCCCTCTATGAACTTTACCGCCTTCTTCAAGAGCGGTTTGATCTCCCATCCGTTGCCGTTTCGAGAGAAATACTTCTGCAGGTATTTATCCGGGAGTTTTGAGACGCTTCTGTCGCTGTAAATTCCCTCCTGGGCCCTCTTCAGTGCAACGTAGTCTATATCCACCCCGACGATCTCGACCCGGTTGAGATCACCGAGGATTTCATTTGTCACAATGGCCAGGGTATAGGGTTCCTCTCCCGTCGAACAGGGTATGCTCAGGATCCTCACCTTTCGTCTCCTGGCAGCCATTTGGGGCAACAGTTCGGCAAAGGCCTCAAGCTGGTAAAATTCCCGATAAAAATAGGTCTCATTGACCGTGCACTTGGAAACCAGTTCCCTGACCCTTTCTTGGGAGAGGCGCAGGGTCAGAAGATAATCCTTAATGGAGGTGATCCCAAGTTCTTTCATATGTTGAGAAACCCGGTTTTCCACAAAGTACTTCTTCCTATCCTCGAAGTTAATACCGCTGTAATTCTTGATGATCCTCCTCAGTTCGTCGAAGGTCTCCTGGGTGAGCATCTCAGAGGGCCTCCTCAAGCAGCTGGTCCTTCACCTTTATTCCCTTATCCCTTATGAAGCTTTTGACCCCTTCGGGAATTTCCCCTTTAGCAAGGATTATGTCCTTAAGGACGTCCTCCACGGCATCAATTCGGAGGGCGTTCTCCAGGGCCTCTTTGATGTGCTCTTCGCCATCGAGGACGACGATCGCCTTATAGAGCCAGTGCTTTATAAAGGGGTCTTCGACCCCCTTTACCTTCTTCAGCAGGACGGGAAGCAGTTCCTTCTCCCTACGGGAACGCACCACTTGGCATATCGTGCTTATCCCGTATTCATCCTCGGCCCCCTCCAGCAGCCCTTTAAGGGCTTCGGTGATCTTGGAATCGGGAGGCATGGGAGAGAGGTATTCCACCGCGGTGTACTTCACATTGGGCTCGGGATCCCCTGTCATTCCCAAGATGAGATCCATTGCCCTCTTTCCGCCAATGAGGGCAAGGGCATCCAGGGCGTATTTCCTGTCGTTGTAATCAGGGGATTTGAGCAGGGGCATCAACAGAGGGATGGCCTTCTCCCCGAAGGAGGCCAGGATCTCCAGGCACAGTGCCCTGGCCAAGGGATCCGGACCGTTCAGCAAATTCGCGGCCTCCCTCATGACCAGTTCCCCCCCTATCTGCTTCAAGCTCTCTGCACATGCCTCCTTTACCCCCCTGTTCTTGTCGGTGACCATTGCCCTGAAAAGGGCCCGGATCGTTTCCTCATCCCCGTACTCCACCAAATCCTCGGCAGCAATCCTCCTCTCTTCCGGATCCCCTTCAAACAACCTCCTCAGAAGCTCTCCTTTCATCCCCCCACCTCCGTTTGATCTTGGCCAGGGCCTTCTCAATCTCTACGGGTATGTCATACGAAGGGGCGATCACCTGAGCTGCACCGAGCTCCTTTGCTGCCCTCGGCATGCCGTAAACTACGGCCGTCTCCTCGGACTCCGCTATGGTGATGCCTCCAGCTTCCTTTATCTCGAGAAGGCCCCGCGCCCCATCAGAACCGATGCCAGTCAGAAGGATCCCTACTGTTCGCTCGCCAAAAACGTCCCTCACCGAGGAGAAGAGCACATCGACCGATGGCTTAAAGGGGGTGTCCAGGGGTCTTTTGGAGAGCCTTATGCGGAGGTCATCTGTAACCATCATGTGCCAGCCTCCCGGAGCCAGATACCCTCTCCCCCCTTCAAGGGGCTGGCCATTTTTGGCCTCACAGAAGGGAATGGGGGTGTATCTATCGAGCCTCTCTGCCAAGGAAGGGGTAAAAGAAGGGGGCATGTGCTGGGCGATCAGGTATACGGTTTCGGGATCTGGATCGACTTGCTCAAAGATATCGAGCAGGGTCTTCGGTCCCCCTGTCGATACCCCCACTGCCACGGCAAAAATCGGGGCCTGGGCCCTTTTGGGTTCATGGACGAAATCCCTCCGCGGTCGAGCCCGTACAACCCTCTTTGGGTCCACCTTCGCTGCCGCCTTGACCTTGGTGATTATCTCGGAGGCGACCTTCTTTATATCCAGCTAGATGGTCCCCGAGGGTTTGGGCACATAATCCACTGCCCCAAGATCCAACACCTGCATCGTTATAGGGGCCTCTTCCTGGGTCAGGGAGGAGACCACCACCACGGGCTTGGGCTTCATCTCCATGATCCTCTTCAGCGTCTCCACCCCGTCCATCACCGGCATATTCAGGTCGAGGGTTATCACATCGGGATCCAGCTGCTCGAGCTTCTCCAAGGCATCGCGCCCGTCCCTGGCCCGAGCAATGACCTTGATGTCGGGATCGGACTCGAGGATCTCGGATATGGCCTTTCGCATAAAGGCCGAATCATCGACCACCAGAACCCTGACCTTCTTCCCCACCTCCCTCCTCCTTCAGCACGCGCAGCTTCTCTCTATGGGCCTCACCGAGGAGCCTCTCGATGTTGATGATCAGGATGAGACCTCCCTCCCGCTTTATCGCCCCCGAGAAGGCCTGGGCGGCTTCCCTTGCCACCTCACCCAGAGGGGAAATGTCTCCCTGGCTCACCCTGAGGATCCCCTTGATCTCCTTCACCAAGAGCCCGGCCTCTGTCTCACCCAGATGCGTCACGATCACCCGCCTGCACTCCCCGGGATCGACATCCAGTTCCAGGAGCTTGGCCAGGGAGATTATGGGAAGGACCTCGCCCCTTAGGTTCATCACCCCTTGCACGAACTCGGGGGCCTTGGGCACCGGTATTATTTGCTCCGCGTTTACCGCCTCCTTGACGACCTCAATGGGAAGGGCCAATGGATCTGAACCCAAGCTGAACCACACAAACATCCTCTTTTGCTCATGCTCCTTGGACTGCATCTCTTCCCCCTCCGTTCCTTCCTTAGGGGTTACTCCGTGCAGCTCGACAAAGGGTTCCGGATCGAGGAAATGCACGAGGCGTTTTCCCCCATCGAGTTTTATGATCCCCTGAAGGATCTTCCCGTGCTGCGGATCCAGACAGCTGGGCGGTGGCATTATGTCCCCTTCCCTGACCTTCCTGATTTCATTGGCCGAATCCGCTTCAAGCCCAACTTCCGCACCTCCCTTCTGGAGGACGATCACCCGTCCCCGCGAAGCCTTAGATTCCGAGCCGAGAAAGCGCCCGATGGATATCAGGGGAATGACCTTCCCCCTGATGGAAAATAGTCCCAGAACGTATGGGGGAGCCGAAGGCACGGGAACCACCCTCTCGGGATATTCCACTATTTCCTTCACCTCAGAAACCGAAACCCCGTAAAGGTCTCCTCCTGCCTGAAAGATCAAAACGCTTATGCCGCCGTTTGCCTCCCGCTCGGTCCCCGAAGGAGCCCTCCCCTCGGCGACGGTCTCTGCAGCTTTTTTGCGACGTTCCCCCTTCCTGGTTCCCGACCCCACCAGTTTCTTCACGTTGAGGAAGGCGACCAAATTGTCGTCCTCCGAGTAAACCTTGGAGATATACCTCTTGTTGACCTCCTTGCCCAAGGCCGATGTATCCCTGAGGTCTTCTTCCCTTACTTCGATTATCCTCTCGACTTCTGCCACCAAGAAACCCACGGCTTCGCCTTCTACCTGGCTTATCAGGACCTTCTTGCCCTCCTCATCTCTGTCCCAAAGGAGCCTGGCCAGGCTCACAATGGGAAGACATTCGCCCCGGAGGTTCGCTATCCCCTTCACATATTCGGGAGCCTTAGGGACGGGGAAGACCTTCGGGCAGTTGACCACCTCTTTGACATCCTCCATGAAAAACCCGAAGACCTCCCCCCCACAGCTAACCGTTATGGCCTTCTTCATGGAAAACCTCCTCACATAGCCTGCAGTTCATCGGCAAGGGCGGCTATTTCGTCTATAGCTGCCGATATCTGCTCCATCGCGGCCTTCTGTTGCTGGGCAGCCTTGCTGGCCTCATCCACCGATTTGGATATCTGTTCTGCGGCCGCGGCTATCTGCTGAATACCATTGGCCACCTCGGCGACCACCTCAACGTTGGCCTCAGCACGCTCCTTCACCTCGTTGAAGGAAACGCTTATCCCTTCGATCTCTCCGGTCAACCTTGCGATTTCCTCCCTCAACCCTTTGGCCTTCTCCACTTCGGCCTTGGCACTCGAAAGCGCCATCTCCAGATCCTCCGTACAGGTGGCGATCTGAGTGTTCATGTTCTCGAGGGTCTCCTTTATGTTGTCGACATTCCCCTCTGCCTCCTGGGCAAGGTCCTTAATGTCGCCTGAAACTACCTCGAATCCCTTTCCGTATTCCCCAGCCTTGGCCGCCTCAATGGCCCCAGAGACCGAGAGCATGTTGATCTGGAGCGTAATCGCGTTGATCTTCTCCACGACCTTGTCCATGGCCTTAACCAACTTGGCCAGATCGCGGAGGCTGGCGATATTCCCGGTCAAACCCTCCTCTATCTTCAGCACCCCGTCAATCATCCTGCTGATCGCCTGCTCATTTTCCACAAAGAGCCCCTTTAGTCTCTCCATCTTTGTGGTCGAATCCAAAGCCAGCTCGCTCACCCCCTTCAGGAGGCCTTCCAGATGCCTCACTCCCTTTGCCGCCTCCTCGGTATTCCTTGCCTGTTGCTCGGCTGCAGCACTCAGCTGGCCAAGGGCGTCCTCAATCTCCTTGGCCGACTTTGTCGACTCCTCCACAGCTGCGGAAAGCTCTTCGGCAGCAGCGGCCAGCTCCGAAGAGGCTTTATCCTCGATGCTGCTTGACTCCCGTAGCTCCTGGGCCATCCTCCTCAACTCCTCTGCCGCCGAAGATATGTCCGAGAGGGCCTTGTTCTGCTCACCGAGGGTCTTCTCTATCTGGGTGGAAGCCGAAGCCTGCTGTTCGGCAGCAGCAGCTATCTCTGCACTGCTCTTTTTCAACTCTTCACCGACCTGTAGGCCTTTGGCGAAGGCCTCACTGGCCTTTCTCGCTGCTTCAGCCACGGCCTTGGCAGCTTCGGCGACCTCATTTAGGTTGCGCAAGACCTCCTCGGCCTCCTGGACCCTCTGCTGCCCTTCCTCGGCGGCCCTTTTGACCGCATCGACGACCTCCTTGGTAGAGGACTGGATTTTCCCTACGGCCTCCTTTATCTGACGGGCCGCCGAGGAAGGGCAGCAGAGGGTCCAGG
>QMLA01000041.1 GCA_003646585.1 Deltaproteobacteria bacterium
CCTCCCCGCACGGGGACGACCTCCGTGCCGAGCAGCTCCATCCTGAAGACGTTTAAGGCCTGGCGTCTGACGTCCTCCTCTCCCATGTAGACCGTGCAACGGAGGTCCAGGAGGGCAGCTGCTGTGGCCGTCGCAACCCCGTGTTGTCCCGCACCAGTTTCGGCTATCACCCTCCTCTTCCCCATCCTCTTTGCCAGCAGACACTGACCGAGGGTGTTGTTGATCTTGTGGGAACCGGTATGGCAGAGGTCCTCCCGTTTCAGGTAGACTTTAAAGCCCAAAAAGGAGCTAAGCCTGGGGGCGTAATAGAGGGGGGTCGGCCGGCCGACGTAATCCCTCAGGAGTTCCCCGAGCTCGGACCAGAATCCCTGATCCTGCTTGAGCCGCTTCCAGGCCTCCTCAAGCTCCACAAGGGGCCAAAAGAGGGTCTCTGGCACATATCTCCCCCCAAACCTCATCCTCCCCTCACCTTCTTCATAAATTCCTCTATCAACCCCGGATCCTTGACCCCCGGGGCCTTCTCCACCCCTGAGGAGACATCCACCCCCCAGGGCTTAACGGCCCGTATGGCCTCCCTGACGTTTTGCGGATTCAATCCCCCTGCCAGGATCACCGGGAGTCCCGTGATCCTCCTTGAGACCTCCCAGGGGAAGGTCCGACCGGACCCCCCGGGGGTCCCGTCGACCCTTGTATCGAGCAGGATCGCAGAAACCCTCCCCCTGTAGGCCTCCCAGCCTCGAAGATCCGCGGGGGATCTGATCCTTAGGGCCTTGATGACCCTCAGGCCCTCTTCCATCAGGTACAGGCAGACCCTGGGGGATTCGGATCCGTGAAGCTGAATAGTGTCAAGGCCAACCTGCCTCGCTATCGCCAGGACCTCGTCGGGTTCGCGGTCGACAAAGACCCCAACCCAGGACACGAGGGGCGGGAGGCTCTTGATGAGGAGGCTGGCCTCCACAGGGGATATGTACCTCGGGCTCCTCCTGTGAAAGACGAGGCCCAGGGCATGGACTCCTTGCTGCAGGCAGAAGAGGGCATCTTCCCTTGACCTTATCCCGCACACCTTAACCCTCACCATGGATCAGCTCCTTCAGTTTTTTGACCGGATCCTCGGCCTTAACAAGGGCTTCCCCCACCAGGAAGTTCTCGACCCCGACGTGCATAAGCCTCCTTATGTCCCCATGGGTCTTGATCCCGCTTTCTGCCACAAGCACCCTGTCCCGGGGGACCTTCGGGGCAAGTCCCTCCACGATGCTCAGATCGACCGTAAAGGTCCTGAGATCCCGGGCGTTTATGCCGATTAGACGAGCGGGGGTTCTCAAAGCCACCTTCAGTTCCTCCTCGGTGTGGACCTCCACGAGGGGCTCAAGGCCGAGTTCGAGGCTCCTTTGGACCATCCGCAAGAGCTCATCGGGTGCAAGGATCCCCGCGATGAGCAAGACGGCCGATGCCCCAAAGGCAAGGCTTTCCTCAAGCTGCAGGGGATCAAGGAGGAAGTCCTTCCTCAGCAGCGGAAGGTCGGTGACCTTGGAGGCCTCGAGCAGATCCCTTAGGGATCCTCCGAAATTATCGTTGGTCAGGATTGATATGGCCCTGGCTCCTCCCTGTTGATAAAGGCCGGCCTGTCTGCGGGGGTCAAGATCCGGATTCAGGGGGCCACAGCTCGGTGAGCGGCGCTTTATCTCGGCGATGACCCGCGGGGGTTTCCCCACGGTCAGGGCCGAAAGGAGGGAAGGCCTCCTTCCCTTCCCGTTCACAATCCTCTGCGGACGTTCCCCTTTCCTCATCCCACCATCTCCTTCGCCCTCTGAAGGACCTCCCACGCCTTCCCGGAAGCCACCACTTCCCTCAGGATCCTCACTCCCTCGGGCAGTTCGGTGGTCTTCCCCACGAGGTAAAGGCCGAGGGCTCCCTCCATCAGGACCGCCTGGAGGCCCGGATCGGATTCCCCTCGGAGGATCCTTCTGGCTCGCTCGAAGGCCTCTCCGGGGGCCCTGGCCTTTATGGATTCAATGGGCAGGGGATCGAGGCCGAAATCCTCCGGCAGGAGGATCCGTTCGGTTATCCCCTTTGGGGTAACCTCAAGGACGAGGGTTTCCCCCTGGGGACTCACCTCATCCAACCCTTCGAGGCCATGGATCACCATGGCCCTTTTTCCAAGGAGCCGGAGCGCCTGGGCCATGATCCTGGCCCCTTGCTGGGTGGGGGTACCAACCAGCAGATATTCGGGATCCGCCGGGTTGATCAGGGGGCCGAGGTAGTTGAAGAGGGTCCTTATGCCGAGCTGTTGCCTGACAGGGGCCGCATGGGCCATGGCGGGATGGTAAAGGGGGGCGAACAGGAAACCGAAGCCGACCTCATCGATGGCCCTTGCCATGATCCCCGGGGGAGCATCAATCCTTAGACCGAGGGCCAAAAGCACATCGGCACTTCCCGAAGAACTGGAGACGGCCCTGTTGCCATGCTTTGCCACCGCTACCCCAGCCCCTGCCACGATGAGGGCCGAGAGGGTGGAGATGTTCAAGGTGGAGAGGCCATCACCCCCTGTCCCGACTATGTCCAGCAGGGGACGCCTTCTGGGGGCGATCGTGCGGGCCCTCCCGATCATGACCTTGGCCAGAACCGATAGCTCCTCTGCCCTCTCTCCCCTCATCCTCATGGCGACAAGGAAGGCGGAAAGGAGGACAGGCTCCAGCCTCCCGTCGGCAACGGCCTCAAAGAGGACTTCCGCCTCCCGAGGTTCAAGGGTGAGTCCCGCCATGACCCTCTCCAAAAGCTCCTTCATCGCTTCACCCCTTGAGCTATGAGGAGGAAATTGGAAAGGATCTCCTTTCCCCACTGGGTGAGGTAGGCCTCCGGATGGAATTGGACACCGAAAAGGGGATGGCTCCTGTGGGCTATGGCCATTATCTCTCCCTTCTCATCCAGGGCCGTAACCTCCAGGTCCTCGGGCAGGTCCCTGACGATCAGGGAGTGGTATCTGCAGGCCACAAAGGGCGAGGGTATCCCTTGAAAGATCCCCTCCTGCTTGTGGTAAATGGGGGAGGTCTTTCCGTGGAGGATTCTCTTCGCCCTCTCGATCTTCGCTCCAAAGGCACGGGCTATGGCCTGATGCCCCAGACAGACGCCCAAGATGGGGATGTCCCGGTGGCACCTTATGACATCGAGGGTCAAACCCGCCCTCTCGGGTCGGGAGGGTCCCGGGCTAATGAGGATGGCACCGAAATCCGCCAAGTCCATCCTCAGCAACGGATGGTCGTTTCTCACCACCTTTATCCCCACCCCAAGGGTCCCCAGCAGGTGGACCAGGTTGTAAGTGAAGGAGTCGTAGTTATCGATCACCAGGACCCTCATTCCATCCCTCCACCCCAAGGGCCATGAGGGGACCGCGGGCCTTGGAAAGGGTCTCCTCATATTCCCTTTCCGGGACCGAATCGGCCACAATCCCTGCCCCCGCCCCGAGGTAATAGAGGCCGTCCTTGTAAAGGAACGACCTTATGAAGATGCAGGTGTCCATGTCCCCGCTCCAATCTATGTAACCGACCACTCCCCCATATACCCCGCGCTTAACCGGCTCCATCTCCGAGATGACCTGCATGGCCCGTACCTTGGGAGCTCCCGAAAGCGTTCCCGCTGGGAAGGTGGCCCGGAGCACATCCAGGGCATCAAGTCCTCTTTTCAGCCTTCCCCTCACGTGGGAGACCAGATGAAAGACATGGGAGTAAGCTTCGACCTTCCTGTACTCGGTTACCTCCACGGTGCCTATCTCCGAGATCCGCCCTATGTCGTTTCTCGCCAGATCGACAAGCATCACGTGTTCGGCCGCCTCCTTTTCGTCCCGCAGCAGTTCCCGTATCGATTCCAGGTCCCTGCGGAAATCACCCGTCCTCGGCCTTGTTCCGGCGATGGGCCGGGTCTCCACCACATCGCCCCTGAGCCTCACCATGACCTCAGGAGAGGATCCCAAAAGGGTGTAATCTCCCATCTCCAGATAGAACATGTAAGGGGAGGGATTTATGAGCCTCAGGCGCCTGTAAACCGAGAGGGGATTTCTCGATGAGGGGATGGTGAAGATCTGGGCCAGCACGACCTGGATCGCCTCCCCCGCGAGGATGAGCTCCCTTGTCCTCTTTACGGCCTCAAGGAAGCCCTCTTCGGTGAAAGTCGAACGGAGAGACCCAGGAGGAGGATCCTCTAGGGTTATCTCCCCTGGAGGATCCTGAAGGACCCCGAGGACCTCCTCTGCAAACCCCTTTCCCCGATGGGAAACGAGGATGATTTCCCCCTTTGTGTGGTCGAAGATCACGAGGTCATTGACCTCAAGGAAGGCCATCTGGGGAACATCGGCAAGGCCCCCCTTTGGAAGGGGTACGGGTTCGAGGTGGGTCACGGCATCATAGCTCAGGTGCCCCACAACCCCCCCTTGAAAGGGAAGGGGGTTGTGGAGGGGCTTCCGCCTGTCCCTGAGGAAGCTCCTCAACTCCTCCCATGCCCTGTTGTCGGCCTCCCTGAAGGAGGGACCGGGGCGACCGAAGCCGATGAAGGAGTAGCGGCCACGGTATCCTTGGGGGAAACTTTCCAAGAGGACATTGGCCCCCAGCTCCCTGAGCCGCAGAAACGCCGAAAGGGGCGCCAGAATACCGACCTTTTCCCTCGGGATATCCACCTCTTTGCCCCCAAATAAAAAGGGGTCGTGAGCCTGAAGCCCACGACCCCTTAAAGGCCAAGGGCCGTGGGCACCCTTGGGGGTGCCACACGGCCCTTATGGGCTTAACGGGGTGGACCGGTGGCACCCCGCTGGTACCACCGCCACCACCAGTTGCTTCTCTTAAACATGGCCATGGCAAATACTTTATACCCGACGAGGAGGGGCTCGTCAATCTCCTGTCGGGGCTCGATACTTCTGAGACAGTTCAGTGTTAAAGGAAACCACCTCCCTGTGGTTCTCCATCAGGTACTCCCAGGGGGTCTTCCCTCTCAGGGGTCTTGAGGGCCTGAGAAAATTGCAGATGTACTCCCACTCCCTCACCACCTGCCTCAGCTCCCCCAGATTCAGGGGCAAATCATAGCTTTCATAGAACTCATACCGGTGTATCCCCTGGGCCCTCTCCACATAACCCTGCTCCTCGGGGCTGCGGGGCCGAACCACATAAAGCCTCACACCCCTCCTCTGACACTCCTCCTCAAACTCCCCGTAAAATTCAGGTCCCCCATCTACCTTGATGGCCTTAACCTGGAAGGGAACCCTCGAAAACAGCGCCTGAAGGTGAGGGAGGAGTCTAAGGTCAAAAAGAGGTATGATCTCGATGAGGAGGTCAAAAGGAGACCGAAGCAGGAGTATGAGGGGCTGAACCCTGCAGAGTTAAGGAGAAGGCTGCTTAAGATTCAGGAAAAGCTCATAGAGCTGGCTACTGCTGCCTCCAGGAGGAAGATCCATGCCTTGGGATAGATTTTCATATGAGGCAACGAATACTACTTCAAGTTTTGTAATGAAGCATCAGGGGGTCACCTCAGAAGGGGCAATTTTACCGTGAAGGTGGATCCCTCCCCCGGTTTGCTCTCAAGGCTTATGGTCCCTCCGTGGGCCTCTGCCACCCACTTGCATATGGAGAGGCCCAGCCCCGTCCCCCCTTTTTCCCTCGATCGGGCCTTGTCCACCCGGTAAAAGCGCTCAAAGACCCTCTCCCGATCCTCCGGGGGTATCCCCTCGCCCGTGTCCCTCACCGTGATCACCGCCACACCATCGGAACTCCCGGTGGTGAGTTCCACATGGCCTCCTGAAGGCGTGTATTTGATGGCGTTGTCCACCAGGTTCGCGATCATCTGCCTCAACCTCTCCCTGTCCCCGAGCACTTCCGCGGCCCTGCCGCCGAAGTGGAACCGAAGCCCCTTACCCAGGGCCTCCCGGTAGAAGCTCCTCCACACCTCCTCGGCCACATCCCTCAGATTGACCCTTTCCCTCCGCAGCATGAGGCTGCCCGAGTCGGCCCTGGCCAGCATCAAAAGGTCCTCCACGATGCGGGACATCCTGGTGATCTCCTCCAGGCAGCTTTTGAGGATCCTGCGGTATTCCTCGGGGCTCCTCGTCCTCTTTAAGCCCACCTCCACCTCTCCCCTGAGGACCGAAAGGGGGGTCTTGAGCTCGTGGGAGGCATCGGCGGTGAAGCGCTTCATCTGCTCGAAGGAACGCTCCAGCTTGGCAATCATCTCGTTGAAGGTCTCGGCAAGCCGTCCGATCTCGTCCCTCGGAAGCCCATCCAGGAGGATCCTTTGGGAGAGATCCCCTGAGCCGATGCGCTGAGCAGTGCGGGTGATCCGGTCAACGGGCTTCAAGGCCTGATTGGCCAAAAATAGCCCACCGAGGCTTGCAACCACCAAAACCAGGGGGACCGAAATGACCAGCACCAGAAGCAGCTGATCGAGGGCCTCCTGGATCTCATCCAGGGGACTTCCCACCTGAACTATCCCAAGCATCCTCCCCTGGATCATGATGGGGACCGTCACCAGGCGCAGCGATCCCCCATCCCTCAGCCTCACGGTCTCGAAGACCTCCTGGCCCTTTGAGGCGAGCTCCAGGGTCCTCAGGCTCACCGGGATGTCCACATCCCTTATATTGGTGGCCCTTCTTCCGGTCTCATCCAGAATCTGGACAAACCTCCCCATCGGCTTCAGGCCGAAGTGTTCCCTCATGATCCGCTCCACATCGGCAAGGGAGGGTCCCGGCCCCAGGGGTCTTGCCACCGAGGCGGCCAGCACACGGGCCGCGGTCCTCAGCTTGTTGTCGAGGTTCTCCTTGAGGCCCTTCTCCATGGTCAGGTAGAGGAAGCCGCTGAAGAAGCAGAGGGTCACCCCGAGCAGAACCATGTACCAAAGGGTCAATCTCGCCCTGAGGGTCCTGAACATCACGAGGGCCTCAGGCTGTAGCCCATTCCCCTTATGGTGTGGATGAGCTTTCGGGGAAACCCCTGATCGATCTTCTTCCTGAGGTGGTTGATGTAGACGTCCACGATGTTCGTGCTGGGATCGTAATCCCTGCCCCAGACGTAAGAACCTATCTCCTCACGGGTGACTATCTCCCCGCTCCTCCTCATGAGGTACTCGAGGACCGCGAATTCCTTCGCCGTGAGCTCCACCTCCTTCTTCCCCCTCCAGGCCTTGCGGGTCCTCAGATCCAGCACCAGATCCTCCACCCTCAGCTCCAGCTCCTCCTTCCTCCTCCTCAAGAGGGCCCTTATCCTGGCCAGCAGCTCCTCGAAGGCGAAGGGCTTGGTCAGGTAATCATCCGCACCGGCATCCAGACCCCTCACCACGTCCTCCACGGTATCCCTGGCGGTGAGGATCAAAACGGGGGTACTGCCCCCTTTCTCGCGCCTGAACTCCCTCAGGACCTCAAGGCCATCCACCTTCGGGAGCATCAAATCGAGAATCACCAGGTCATAGGTGCGATCCTTGAGGAGGAAAAGGGCTTCCTCGCCATCGGAGGCCTCCTCCACCCCGTAGCCCTCCTCCTCCAACCCCTGTTTAATGATCCTCGAGAGCTTCCTCTCGTCTTCCACCAGGAGGATCCTCATAACCCCCGGAAGAGTATACC
>QMLA01000042.1 GCA_003646585.1 Deltaproteobacteria bacterium
GTTCGAGGAATCTTAAGAACGTAACCGCATCGCGGTCGATAGTTTCGGACTTCTTTGACAGTCCCTTCTGGGGGAACATTCCCGACAAACCTTTTGAGGCTCTGGGATCGGAGTTCACAACGGATGCCGAGGGAAACCTGACGGTCAACCAGATATCCTTCGACAAGATAGTGGACAGGACGCTCAGTCGCATTACGGTAGACACGGATCTCGATATGGCGGGTTATAAGATTCTGGGTGTGAACTCGCTGTCCTTCGTGAAGGCATCGGATGCCGAACAGATATTGCTTGAGGCACTGGATGCAGACGACACGAACACCCTCAGAAACTCTCCGATCATCTCGATCATCGGCAAGTACTGGGACTCTGCAAATGCGGTGTCAGTCAACAGAACGGCACGTGTGCTTCACAGGATGATAGATACGACCCCGAAGAGCGAACTCGTCTTTCAGATCGAGGGATCGGATTATCTCAGGGTAGGGGATGACGGAGTGATCTCAAGCAAGTTATTACGTGCACCGGAGTTCCAGTCCGGTGATTGGTCATTCAGGGAAGATATTATTGACTCGACAAGTTACCTCAGGTTCTACTACAAAGGTACACTCAAAATGATACTGTCAGAAGTAAGTAATCTCCTCGTGTACGGGGACATTGAGACAGGCTCTGGGAATCTGAAGTGCAATGGTGAAACTAAGATTAACATCTTTGGAGACACTATCTACCTCTACAAGGACACACTTCCTCCGGGTGATGCAACTCTCAACTTAGGCTCTGCAAAAAACAGGTGGAAGAACATATACTTCGGGGGTTCTGCGGTTGCGGACAGCGACGACGCAACCGATACCACAACAACTGTGGACAGCCCCCCGTACATACTCAGGGGTGCGTACTGGGACTCAGCAAACGCGGTATCCGTTGACAGGGAGTTAGATTTGCAGTTGAAGATGATTGCCGAGGACGATTACAGGTTCGTGATCCATGATCCACAACAGGGGGTTGATCTTCTAGAAATCGACAAAGCAGGAGTTCTGAAGATCTACGGGAATACTATAAAAGATACCTCAGATGTTGCTAGGATCATCTATACAGATCCGAATCGTGTCCAGATAAGATACTATCTCGATGTGTATGGTGGAAAGATTCTGTGGAGAGGCGGTGATGTGGCGTTATTTGATGACACAACATGGCAATTTATCGTGCACGTAAAACCGAATGCGGATGCTAGTTATGATCTGGGAGCATCAGATCGTCGTTGGAACAACATCCATTGTGTGACCCTCTACACCGGGGACATCAAGCTAAAGTACGGGTGGCGTCTTTTCGAGAAGGAGGATGGGATTTATTTGGAAAAGGACGGGAAGGTTTACCGAATTAAGATTGAGGAGGTGGAATGATGCCGATTTACGAGTCGGGGAGATTAATCGCGGATTCGAGAGGGGTTCTGAGGAGCGGGATGGAATACCCAGTTGTGGACGTTACGTTTGCATATTTGGCGGCGATAAACAAACTCAAGACATGGGGAGGAGATGTGAAAGATTGGAGCGGAGTGAGGACGGTGGACGATTTTACAGATAAGGCTGTAGAGGGATATTGTTATGAATTTGCGGGTCTATTCGCGCGACAAGGCGCTAATAATAATGATGCATACTTTCTCGGATATAATAGCACTTTTACAACAGCAGATTTTCGACTTTTAAAAGTAGTTGCTGGGTCATCAACATGTGTAGCAAGTGAAGCCGTCGACCTTCCCGCTAATCGCTCATATCACATATGGTTTCAAGCGGTCGGCTCCGCTATCAGTGGGTCACGAGACGGAGGCACTACTTTCTCGATAAGTGCAACAGATACTGATCTACCTTCTGGTGGGTATGGTGCTGGTGGGACGTGGAATGGTCCGTTTCGATTTTTCGGGCTAGCATATTACTTGAGGGCCCCAAAGTCATCTCTACAATCGGCCAAAGCAATTATGGAAGCCGAAATTATTGGAAGTGGTAAAGAAGATGACCCCTACAGGCCCAACCTTGCACAACTCCTCGACACACACCCCGACTATGGGAACATCGACAAATATGCGGTTACGTGGGGAGCATTTGAGTTTCATCCTGATCAGGCATCCGCAGTCATAATCGTCGTGACGGGAGACAATCCGTATCAAAGTGGAGCAATCGATACACAGAAGCAAAATGCACTCAGATCATTCGACCCACCTGCAAGCTACGACGATGCGATCACACTATATCAGAATTTGAAGGGAGACCATCCCGAGTGGTTGGCAGGGAAGGACAACTTCAGTTATCAGGTGCTGGGTCACGAAATATTCGAATTATTCGCGGTTGCGGACTTCTACTACGGGGAGATGATAGAGCACCAGACACACTACGATCAGTTGAAGAGGGTCACCACCGAGGAACTCTACGCAACCATCAAGATGTGGCAGAACAGGCTCAAGCAATACGAGGGACAGTTCACCGGGGCGGTTGCAGAGAACTATGATAAGCACATGAACAAACTGAAGGAGGTTCTGAAGGTTTGAGGGTGGCGGGCACGAAGTTTATATCTTAACGTGCCTGATGAACACTTGAGGAGCGTGATCCTGATGGTGGATGTAACCCGCTTCAAACTCTACGTGTATAATACGAAGGTCTGGAAGGGATGGGATTGGGTGAAACTCCCGGACGGAAGGGTTCTCAAAGTACGAGAAGGGAAGTATCTCAAGATCTACAAGAAGGCACCGAAATATCTCCTGCTCGGTTTTGAGGATCTAACGGAGGAAATCGGACAAAGACCCGATTACGATTGCGATGAACCGGTTTTCGAAGTGAGAGATCTTGGGGGGTTCCTGTTCAAGAAGTTGAAAGTCAGGGTGTTGAGGTTTGGAGGTGGATATCAAGCGGCACTCTACTACGATAACAAACTGATTTGGGATCGCAAGAAACATGGAACTCCGTGGGAAACTGAAATCGAATACGTTGACTGGATACACGCAACACTACTGGGACTTTCTGTCGGAGCCGCCATTGCAGGTATCGGTTTTCTCGTGCAAAGGATGAAGTAACAACGGGCGTTCAAACTTTGCATGGGTGGTGTCGTTGTGGCTCCGGGAGAACGAGGAGTTTAAGGTAGAGGGTCTCATGGTGTTGCACCGTGATGGCATCCACAGGGTCTTCATAAGGGGGAGTTCATTTGAGGAGTGCATGGCGAAGCTTGTGGAGTTCTTCAGGGAGGCTAGGGAGATCCCCGAGGTTGCGAGGCTGATGGAGAAGTACGGGATAGAGTTCGGAGAGGGTGTTGAGGGGTGAGCGTGGACGAGGTCACCGTGCACCTGAGGCTGAGGCTCAACCAGTTCGTCGCACTCATGAACATGGCGGCGAGGTTCAAGAAGGACGTGGGCGAGTTCATACTGGACGCCGTGCGGTTCTACTACGATGCAAAGATGGAGGAGATGAAGCAACAGGTTCGGGGTCAACAGACCGGGGGTGAGGAAGGTGCTGTTGAGGGGAAAGGACGTGCTGGTGAAGGAGAAGGACGTGAAACTGGGGCTGAGCGAGAGAAGGATTGAGATGTTGAAAGTTGAACTGAAACCCACGGTGGTCTTCCACTGTGATGAGGTGGAGTTCACGGACGGCAGGGTCAAGGTTGTGTACGGGAGTCCCAAGAGTGTTGGTGCGTCCCTGACATCGACAGGTGTGGTGGCATTCACTTTTGAACCTCTCCCCTTCGAGTTTCTCGATGAAATGGTGTTCATAGTTGGGAAGAGGAAGTATGTTTTCAGGAAGGTGGAGGAGGGAAACGTGGAGTGAGACCTTGGAGGATCGTCAGGACTAGGTTTGGTAGCATACCAGTCCCGGACTGGGAGGTCGAGTGCCCGTTCTGCGGGGAGATCATGATACTGCACGACTTCAGGGTTGACCATCAGGTGAGGTACAAGTTCCGCCATCTGGACGTGCACCTGAAGTGCCCCCACTGTGGATGCTGGGTGACATTTGGGGTTCCAATATCGGAGGAGGAGTACGTGGAACTCAGGAACTCCCCACTTCACAATGTGATAATCAAGGACGAGGAAGTTCTTGAGGAGATCAAGAGGCTGTACAGTACGAATGCCGATGTGGCTAAGAGGTTGAGGGAGTGGGGCTACTGGTAGTGGGTACCTAGGCGTTAAATGCCACTCTGGTGCACAGATCATGAGGTGATGGTATGCCCGAGAAGAACACCCTCCTGACATGGTTGCTCCCTCTGGGAATTGCAGTGGTTCTGGTGCTGTTCGGTGCACTTCTGCTCGCATCCCGCGAGTCGTGGTGATGGAGATGTGGGAACTCGGGGTCTTGTTCCTGATGGGCTTGGTCAGTGGGCTTGCGGTGGGGTACAACGTCAAGGTCATGGTGAAGCTACTGCTGGTGCTTCTCGGATTCGTTGTCGTGGTGGACTTGGCACTCTGGTGGCTGGGGATAATATCGGTACACCCTGAGGCTGTCGTGGAACTGGTTCAGGGGTTCATAGAGGGAGGTTCCAGTACGGACAGGAAGATAGTGTTGCCGAAGATAACTGCGGGCTTCGTTGTCTTCTCGATAGGCATGGCGATCGGGATATACCTCGCACTCAGGAAACTGAAGTGAGCGATTTATATACAGGTGTGGTCAAACTCAAGAATGGTGGTGGCGGTGTCCGAGGAGGAAGTCCCCCTCGAACCACTTGTTGACTTCGACGAGAGACTCATCATGAGGAAACTCCTGATCATAAGTGTGGGTTCCAGTGCCAGCATACACCTCCTCAGGAGCATATGCTCTCAGGTTCCGGAGATACTGTTCGAGGACGAGATAGTGATAGTGGAGACCTCCCGTGACATGCTCCACCTCGCGATCAAGGGTCTCTCTGCCGCATTTCAGGAGGCGTATGTCAGGGTCAAGAAGAAGAGAGTCTCGAAGGACAAGTTCCCGACCACTGCGTTTGAGGGCAGGCTCAAGGAGAATGCGATTCTACTTGCGGAACACGGAGGTGCAACCACCCCCGAGAGGGGTGCGTCGTACTACTCCCAGAAACGCAACACCGTCCTCCAGAAGATAGAGAACATAGTGAGCGAGAGGGAAATATCCGGAATTGTGGTGATAGGGTGCACCGGCAAGGGCACCGGAACCCTCGTGACACCCATGCTTCTTGAGGATCTCATTGCGATGAGCGACGAGGTGTTCCCGCACCCACTCGGCTTCATAACGATACCGTACCGCTTCTTCCAGATGGACATAAGCAACTGTGCGAAAGCCATGAAGTACGTGGTGGAGAACGACATAAGGTGCTTCCTGATAGACTACGAGCAGGCTCTCATGGTGTACAGGTACACTCAGGGCAGGGAGGAGGCAAAGAAGGGTCTCAAGATAAAGGCGGACGCCATCTGGAAGTTGGTCGTCAGGAACATAAGCACCGTCCTGAGCACCCTCATAGACGCCCTGAACTTCGGGCAGTACTGCTCGCCCCCCATAGACTGGTCTGACCTCCTCCCGATGTACGAACTTCAGGGCACCGTCGGGACGGTCATGTGCGTTGTCAGGGACAGGGAGGAAGATCTCATGAGGGAGTGGAGGGACACACTCGACAACAGTGTCTTCCTGATGACGAAGACAAAGCCCTCGGAGACACGCGGCATGACCATAGTGAGGAGCGGTGCGGGTGTCTCGATCGACTTCTTGGAGAACATAGACAGGTACTACACGGAGGTCTGGAACTCCAAGAAGCACCTGACGTCGCACCTCACGAGGGGCAGACAGTTCACGGTTGCGACACTTCTGTACGGCTTCGACCCTCTCCAGATAGTGCCCCCCATTGAGTACCGGAAGGAGTCCGCATACGAGAAGATCAAGAGGGCACTGGGGATCGGGTGATGTCCCGCCTTGCTTTTCTGGCATCCTGTCTGCTGAGTGCACACTACGCCCTCCTCCTTTACATGATCCTGAAGTGCAGTCACGATGTCCTCCTACTTGAGATGATATTCGCTACGGGGATTCTTGGCATTTCGTTCCTGTGTGCGACCAAGTACCCCTACAACCACCCACTCGCGTCCTCAAACGTGGTGGTTTCTGGCATGACGACGTTCTATGTCTCCGCACTCCTGAACTCCATCAACCCGGTCGCTTCGAGTGTCTTCAGGATGATGCTTGTTCTCGTGTACTACCTCAGTGGCATAAGGACAGTCAGGGGTCGGTACATAGAGGTCGAGAAGGTGTACCTCAGGAACGCGTTCTTCACACTGCTGTCGGGCATCATGAACATCATATACGCACTCGGTCTCATCCACATCTAGGGGCAGGTGTGTTGCACTTATATCCCACGAGCAGATTCTCACCCGTGGGTGGTTGCCATGGTGATGCTGAAGGTGCCACTGGAGGCAGTCGTCTTCATGGGAATATTCCTTGGGGTCTTCCTGAGAACGTTTCTGCCTTGGCTCAGGAAGTTGTCCCAAGGCAAGATCGAGAACTTCCACTTCGACAGGAAGTACCTCACCACGATGTTCTTCGCACTGCTGTCCTCCTTTGGAACCACCATGGTGATATACGGGTGCTACACACCACCCGAGGGCAGTTGGCTGAGCGTGCTCCTCTCGTCCATACTCTTCGGGTGGGGATGGAACGACGTCTACAACCAAGGGATAAAGTTCTGGAGGAGACTGTGGGAGCAGGTCAAGAAGTACGTGGACGAGGCACTCCCTCCGGAGTCCGAGGTTCAGGAGGAGTAACTAGATGAGCATGGATCTGGCAACGAGGCTTGCAAATATCGAGAGGAGGCTCCATGATCTCCTCAGGAAGCATTCCGAACTTGAGAGGGAACTTGAGAGGATCAAAAGAACAACTCTGGAAATCCCCCATGTGGAATATGGTGTGCTGGAGGTCAGAAGAGAGGGCTGGGTCAGGGTCAACTTCAAGAACACTTTCACCGAACCCCCCGTATTTTTGGCTGTGGGTGAAGCCAGACCCGGAACTTGGAAGGGTGTCGGTGTATCCGAACTGACACCCGCCGAGTTCCCACTGCCCACGGTGCCCCAGATACCCGAGATACCGATGCCCGATGTGGAAAGGGTCATGGGGGAGATAGAGGAGACGATCACCACGCACCTCAACACCACGTTCGACTCACTCCTCAAGGAGATCAACAGAATACTGATGCCGATATACAAACTCAAGCGCGACATCGTGGAGAAACTCAAGAACTGGGTCAGCACCGTCATGTCGAAGTTGAGGCTTCCGGAGATATGGTTCCCACCCTCACTCTTGCCTGCAGTTGAGGTCTGGGATGTTGACTGGTACACCATAACCACAAGTTACGGGGCAAGAGGGAGTAGAATAGCATCGCACAAGAACCTCTTCCCTCCGATGTTCTACTTCAACTGGGGAGAGGGAATAGTGTACGGTCGCTACTCCAACAGAATTGGGTTTGTCGCCAAGACGAGGATCTACGTGCCCTACATCATGCCCCTCATGTTCAAGGTAGTCACTGATGACGGCATCAGGGTGAAGGTCAGGAAGGTGGGTGAGCAGGACGACTGGGTATGGGACTTGGGACTCCCCGAAATACCCGGAGCACGACAGACGGAGAAGAAGAA
>QMLA01000043.1 GCA_003646585.1 Deltaproteobacteria bacterium
CCCCGAGACCGTGAGGGGGTATCTGTACGGGAGGACGGAGCTTCTGCAGATGCAGGACCTTCCCCCGTGTCAGGCCGCATGCCCCCTGGGGCAGAAGGTCCGCGACTACATAGGGCTGATCCGGCAGGGGAGGACGAAGGAGGCCATCCTGCTAATAAGGCGCGACAACCCTTTGCCCGGGATCTGCGGCTATGTGTGCTCCAGGCCCTGTGAGGAGGCCTGCCTGAGGGGAAGCTGGGATGAGCCCGTGGCCATAAGGGAGTTGAAGCGCTTTGCGGCCCATTATGAGATGGAGCACCGCTCCGAGATCCTGCAGGTGCTCAAAGGATGGAAGGCCCCCGAGAGGGGCAAAAGGGTCCTGGTGGTTGGGGCGGGGCCATCGGGCTTGGCCTGCACCTACGAACTGCTGATGAGGGGCTTTGGGGTGACGGTGCTTGATGCCCTCAAGGAGCCAGGCGGTATGCTCAGGGCCTGTATCCCTTCCTTCCGCCTCCCGCGGGAGATCATAGATCACGATGTGGGGATATTGCTTGAGTTGGGCATGGAGTTTCGCGGCTCCGTGAGGGTTGGCAACGGGATCACTCTGGAGGAGCTCAGGGAAGGGGCCGATGCCCTGGTTGTGGCCATAGGGACCTGGCATGACCTCAGGCTCGGGATTCCGGGCGAGGGAGCAGAGGGGTATCTCGGTTGTCTTGAGTTCCTCAAAGGGGTGAACCTCGGAGGCCGGCGGGACCTAAGGGGCAGGGTCCTGGTCATAGGCGGGGGGAACGCCGCCCTTGATGCCGCCCGAACGGCCCTGAGGCTCGGACCGGAAGAAGTGGTGATCCTTTACCGCCGCCGCCTCCAGGACATGCCCGCCCAGAGGGAGGAGGTGGAAGTGGCCCTCAGGGAGGGCGTGCGGATAGTGCCCCAGGTGATGCCCAAGAGGGTGGTGGTCGAGGGGGGAAGGGTGAAGGGCCTTGAGCTCTTGAGGGTCGAGTTAGGCGAGCCTGACCCCACGGGCAGGCCGAGGCCCATTCCCCTCGAGGGCTCCGAATTCGTGGAGCCGGCCGATTGGGTTATCTGTGCCATAGGACAGGGACCAGAGCCGGGCCCCCTAGGGGAGATCAGGTGCGATGACCATGGACGGGTCCTCAACCAGGAGGGGATCTTCGCGGCCGGAGACCTCGTTACCGGTCCCTCCACCATAGTGGAGGCCATGGCTTCGGGCAGGAGGACGGCCAACCAAGTGGCGGAGTTCCTGGAGGGATGAGATGCTCAACTGGGATTGCCGTTTGGAAAGGATTCCGAGGGTAAAGGGGAAGGAGGAAATAAAACTCGACTTCCAGCGCCATGACCTACCCCTTACGCCTCAGGAGGCCCAAAGGGAGGCGGCCCGCTGCTTGGGTTCCAGGAGCTGCGAGGCCTGCGACCTCTGCCGGCTCCTCTGCCCCGATCTGGCCATAACCCGCAACCCCTCAAACGGCCAGATCCAGATCGACCTCGACTACTGCAAGGGCTGCGGGATCTGCGCCGCAGTCTGCCCAAAAGGGGCCATAAAGATGGTCCTGGAAAACCAACTCTAATCCCCAAAACATACAAACTCTACAAAATTGACAGCCTCAGCCTTTATACAGTATACGATACATTGGATATTTTATCGGAGGAGGTGGGGCTATGGCCAAGAAGCAGCAGGAGATCCACGAGGTTGAGAGCATACCGTGGAGGCCGGTGGAGAACTGTCCCGGTGTGTATGAGAAGATCCTCAATTATGATCCCGAGACCGGGAGTGTGACGAGGCTCCTGAAGTATGAGCCGGGTACCAGGACGGAGGAGGTCCTGGTGCATGACTTTTACGAGGAGATCCTGGTCTTGGAAGGGACTTTGATCGATGTCCGCAAAAATCTGGTCTTCAAGAAGGGCTATTACGGCTATCGGCACCCGGGCATGGAGCATGGACCTTATTATTCCCCAGACGGAATGATAACTTTCGAGATCAGGACCTACGAATGCAAAAAGGACAAGGGTCATGGCGAGGTTGAATCTGACGATAGAGGATAAAGATGGTAAGCGCACCGTGTCCTTTGCGGTCTCCCGGATGATCAATGCGGGCTATACTTCACGGGACCAAAGGGCCCTGCGGCACCACATCGACGAATTGAGGCAAAAGGGGATCCCTGCCCCCTCGAGCATCCCGACTCTATATCCCGTTGCATCCTATTTGATCCTGACTGGCGGGACGGTGGAGGTGGTGGACGAGCAAAATTCCGGTGAGGCGGAATTTGTGCTCCTGGTGAAGGGAAAAGAACTGCTGGTGGCAGTGGGAAGCGATCATACCGACAGGAATCTCGAGAGCACAAGCATAATAAAGGCCAAACAGATGTGCCCCAATGTCATGTCCCCTACGGTTTGGAGATTTGAGGAATTGGAAGATCACTGGGATGAACTGATTTTGAGGAGTTGGGTCACTAAGGATGGAAAGCGGATCCTGTACCAGGAGGGAAAGGTCTCGGAATTGATGCCACCACATGATTTGCTTTCCTTTGTAAAAAGCAAACTGGTTGATGAATGCATGGAAAATTTGGTGATATTCTCCGGAACAATCCCCACTATCGGAGGAGAAATCATAAGTGGAGAGCGATTTGAGGCCCAGCTTTATGATCCGGTTGCGGATAGATCACTGTGGTGCAAATACGATGTCAGGCTGCTGGATTTCCTGACCATATGATGGAGGAGAGTCGATCATGGCGGATTTACGCGTGAATTTTTTAGGTATCGAGTTCAAAAATCCGGTTCTTGCTGCCTCGGCTGAACCGACCTCGAGTGTGGAGAACTTAAAAAAGGTGATTGAAAGCGGTGTTGGGGGTCTTGTTTTGAAGACGATTACCGACAGTGAAGCCATGCGATCCTTGAGTTCTCAGACGAGGTGGAGATTCCTCGATGAGGAGCATCGGGTATGTCGTGGTGAAATTCCGCGCCTTTTTACGCTCTATGGACGTACGGGTTTGCAGGAGAAGGGGCCCCGCGAATGGATGCGGGAGATAAAAGAGCTGCAACCCCTTGCAAGGGATGAAGACTGTGTGATGATAGGGAGCATTGCCTCAACGGGAATTGATGGATGGGTGAAACTGGCCCAGATTTGTGAAGAGGCAGGGCTCAGGATAATAGAGCTGAATTTCGGCTGCCCCCATCCCTCCCAGATGGAGGGGATGAAGACGGGGATGCTCGTCGGCCAGGACAAGGATCTTGCAGCGGAGGTCGTCGGTGCTGTAACAGAATCGGTCGCAGTCCCAGTGATGGTGAAGCTTACCCCTCAGGTTGCCGATGTCGCAGAGATGGCAAGGGTGGTGGTGGAGGCAGGGGCAGCAGGCGTCACCCTTACGAACCGCTTCGTGGGCTTTCTTGTGGACGTCGATACCGGCAAGCCACTACTTTACGGGACAGCAGGGGTGGGTGGCCCCTGGGTGAAACCCCTCACCTTGAGATGGATATATCAGGTTTACAGGGATTTGGGTATACCGATAAGTGGTTCCAATGGGGTTTACGATGCAAGGGATGTGCTCGAATTCATGATGACGGGAGCCACAGTGGTCCAGATGTGTTCCGCCGTCATGGCCCATGGATATAAATGGTTCACAAAGACGATAAGAGATCTGGAGGAGATGCTGGACCGGAGAGGTTATCATAGTGTACGAGAAATAATAGGTATTGCAGCTAGAAACGCATTGAGCTATGAGGAAATGTCCAGGATTCCCAAAGAAAAGGCTGTTATAATTAAGGATCTGTGTGTGGATTGTGGAAGGTGTGTGGAGAGCTGTTTTTATGGCGCGATGAGATATGAAGATGGGGAGATCACAATAAAAGAGGGCAATTGCAAAGGATGTGGCATATGCGTTTGTGTTTGTCCGAAGGGGGCCATCACTTTAGTTCAGTGAGGTGGAGATGGTTCAAAGTCCAAGGTTTGAAAGGATCCCGAGGACTGAGTCCCTGACCGATGCCGTTTATGAGGCGATAAAGGAGGCGATACTCACCTTGAGGATTGCCCCCGGGGAGAAGCTCAATGTGGCGGAGATTGCTTTCGAGTTGGGGACCAGTTCCACTCCGGTCAGGGAGGCCCTCAATCGGCTGATGAATGAAGGTTTTGTCAGGAAGGTTCCCTACAGGGGGTTATTTGTGTCCGAGATCGACCCCGTTGGTGTGCAGCAGCTGCTTGAGGTGCGTTCCATCTTGGAGATGGAGGCCGTTTCGAGGGCTGCGGTGCGTTTCGGTCCACAGGATGTGGAGGTTGGGGCCAGGTTGATAAGGAAGATGCTCAAGGCGCACGGCAAGGGGGATATTCATGCATATATCGAGACCTCCCTGAACTTTCACAGGCTCTTCATCAGGAGATGTGGCAACGAGATCATGGTCAACCTGCTGGAGAATCTCACCGACCGGATCAGGCAGCTTGCCTTTTTGGCGGTAAGGAATCGGGAGGAGATCCCCTTGTTCATAGAGGACTACGAGAAGATGCTGAAGGCCCTGAAGGCTCACGATCCAGAGGAGGCGAAAAGGGCCCTGAGGGAGCATTTGGGAAGGGTCGGGGAATCGCTTTACTCGGTGCTTGAGAGGCGGGGAGGTTGATCTCATGCGGATAGCCTGTGTGCAGATGGAGGTCAAGGGCGATAAGTACGCGAACATGGCACATGCCGAAAGGCTGTTGCTCGGGCTCAAAGGGGCTGATCTGGTGATCCTTCCCGAGGTGTGGAACATCGGGTATTTCTCCTTCGATCTGTACTGGAAGGAGAGCGAGACGCTGGATGGGGAGACGGTGAGGTTCATCTCTGAGATGGCGAAGAAACTCAATGCCTATATCCTCGGGGGGAGCATGATAAGGAGGGAGGGCGGCAAACTGTACAATACGAGCCTTTTCGTCGATAACAACGGCAAGTTGATTGCCACCTATGACAAAATCCACCTTTTCGGTTATGGGTCGAGGGAAAAGGAACTGGTGAGTCGTGGGGAGGGGGTGAGGGTTGTGGAGACGGACATAGGGGTGTTTGGTCTTTCGACCTGTTACGATTTGAGGTTTCCAGAACTCTACAGGATCATGGTGGATAAGGGGGCCCAGATGTTTCTGGTGGTTGCGGCCTGGCCCTATCCGCGTCTGGAGCATTGGTTGATGTTCAATCGCGTAAGGGCCATTGAGAATTGCGCCTTTTTGGCATCGGCCAATTGTGTCGGTGAGGGGGATGGGGTCCGCTTTTGCGGGCACAGCATGGTCGTCGATCCCTGGGGGGTCATTGTGGCAAGTGGTGGTGATGAGGAAGCAGTGATCTGGGCCGAGGTCGAGCTCGAGAAGGTCCGGCAGGTGAGGGCGGAGTCTCCGGCCCTGCGGGATATCGTGTTCAGGGTTCCTGATGTAGTGTCTTTGACAAACGCCCCGAATGGGGACTAATAAAATATCCGTGAGGTTTGAAAGGCCCGAGATAATTCGCCCGCCGAGCGAGTGGAGGAGTTATTACCTCCCCCTGACCAGTGGTTGTTCCAATCACACCTGTACCTTCTGCAACTACTACGGGAGGAAGCTCAAACTGAGGGATGTACAGGAGGTGAAGGAGGAGATCGATGCCCTCTACATGTACAAACGCTATGGCATGGTCATGTCCGGGGTGGATCCGGTGGTCTATTACCTCGGGCAGCAGTGGGATGGCAAAAGGATCTTTCTTCAGGATGGCGATGCCCTGGTTTATCCCTACGGGAAGCTCTTGGAGGCGCTCGAGCACCTGAACAGAAGGTTTCCTGACCTTGAGCGGGTGAGCTGTTATGCCACCCCCCAAGATATCCTGAGGCGAAGCGTAGAGGAGCTCAGGAGGCTCAGGGAACTGAAGCTGACGATGCTGTACCTGGGGCTTGAGAGCGGTTCGGACGAGATCCTGGAAAGGGTCCGAAAGGGGGTGAATTCGGCGCAGATGATCGAGGCAGCCCAAAGGGCCAAGGAGGCGGGGATGGTGCTTTCGGTGACCGTGATCCTGGGGCTTGGGGGAGTGGAGAAAAGTCAAGAACATGCCCGTGCAACTGCCAGGGTCCTTTCCAGGATGGATCCCGAGTATGCGGCCGCCTTGACCCTCCTGTTTGTGCCGGGGACCCCCCTTTACAGGGATTGGAAGGAGGGGCGCTTTCGCCCCGTTGACCCCTTCGGGTCCCTAGAGGAGTTGAGGATAATCGTGGAGGATTCCGAGTTCACCAACTGCTTTTTCAGCTCCATGCATGCCTCCAATTACGTCGCCATAAAGGGATGGTTACCGAGGGAGAAGGAGAGGCTTTTGAGGGAGCTTGACGCCGTGCTCGGGCAGCGCGACCCTTCCCTGTTGAGGCCCGAACACCTTAGGGCCCTTTAATCCGAAGAAAGGTTCTAAAATGGAAGGGGATTCCGTAAAATCCACAGGGTCAGGTGGGATGCAACCGCTCAAAAAGCCCATAAATCCGATAGTGCAGCTGGTTGAACCCGAGATCAAGGAGCTCGTCTCCAAGAAGAACTGGCGGGCCCTGAAGGATGCCATCTCGGACTGGCTTCCGCAGGATATAGCCGACCTCATCAGCACCTTAAGCCCCGAGGAGGGGATCATACTTTTCCGGCTCCTCCCCAAGCAGCTTCAGTCCCAGGTCTTTGCCGAATTTGACCCCGAAACCCAGCGATACATCATCCGCAACCTGACCAGCGATCAGGTAAAGGCCGTCTTGGCGGAGCTTGATCCCGATGACAGGACGGAGCTGTTCGAGGAACTTCCCCCCGATCTCACCAAAACCCTCCTCAATCTGCTTTCGCCCGAGGACAGGAGGGAGACCCTGCAGCTTCTGGGATATCCCAAGGACAGCGTCGGGCGCCTCATGACGCCCGATTACGTCACGGTCAGGCCCGAGATGGCGGTCCGTGAGGCCCTGGAGCACATAAGGAGGAGGGGCCTTGATGCCGAGACCATAGATGTGGTCTACGTCGTGGACAGGCAGGGGAGGCTCCTCGATGACTTGCCCCTAAGGAAGCTGATCCTGGCCGATCCGGATCAGAGGATAGAGTCCCTGATGGATTATAAGGTCATCTCCATAAATGCCACTGAGGACCAAGAGGAGGCGGTGAAGCTGTTTGAGCGCTATGACCTCCTGGCCCTTCCGGTCACCGATTCCGAGGGGTATCTTTTGGGGATCGTCACAGTCGATGACATCATCGACGTGTTGACCGAGGAGCAGACCGAGGACTTCACCAAGTTCATGGCCATTGAGGCCCAACCCATAGGTCTGGATTTCATCACCCGGCTCAAGGAGATCCCCCTGAGGAAGCTTTACCGGAGCCGGGTCCTTTGGCTTTTGCTTCTTGTTCTCATGAACCTCCTTACCGGGGGGATCATCCAGCAATTCGAGAGCACCATTGCCAGGTACGTGGTGCTGGTCACCTTTCTTCCGGTCATCATCGATTCGGCGGGAAATGCCGGTTCACAGGCGGCCACCCTCGTGATAAGGGGCATGGCCGTGGGGACGATCCAGGTCCGCGATTGGCTGGTCCTTCTGGGAAGGGAGCTTTTGGTGGCATCGGCCCTCGGGCTCACCATGGGGGTTGGGA
>QMLA01000044.1 GCA_003646585.1 Deltaproteobacteria bacterium
AGCTTGACCTCACCCTTCTCCATCCGGGAGATGACCTCCGAGAGGTCCTCCGCGAGGTCGCCAAGGGGGATGTAGCCAAGGTCTCCTCCCCTCCGCTTGGTGAGGGGATCTTCGGAGAATCGCTTGGCAAGCGAGGAGAAGTCCTCCCCCTTCTGCAGCTTTCCCATGACCTCCTGGGCCCTTTCCTTATCCTTCAGGAAGATGTGGCCAAGCCTCACCCTCTCCGGGAGGCTGAACTCCTCGGGATGCCGTCTGTAGTAATGCTCTGCCTCCCTGGGATCGACGCTCACCTCCTTGAGCACCTCCTGAGGCAGGCATCTCACATAGGCGATCTTCACCCTTTCGGGGATCCTGAACTCCTCTTGGTGCTCCGAAAGGTACTGGATGAGTTCCTCCTCCTGGACCTCGATCTCCCCCTTCAGGGTTTCGGCCCTGACGTGTATGGCCTCAAAGGTCAGGCGTTCGGAGATCTTCGAGAGGATCTCCTTGGCCTCCTCCCGGCCGAAAAAGGGCCCGACTTTGAGGGCCCTCTCGACCCTGCTGCGGAGGAGCTCCCTGGAGAGCTTCTCCTCGAACTCCGAAGGGCTCAGGCCGTGTTGCCTCAGGAAGGAGAGGTAGAGGTCCCTGTCGAAGCGCCCCCCGCGTTGAAAGAGAGGCGAATTCAAGATGGCATTCCTCAGCTCCTGGGAGGACCCCCTTATGCCCCACCTTTGGGCCTCAAGGTAAAGGAGGTGGCCGTTTATGAGGTTCGAAAGCACACTGCCTGCAACCCCGAGCTTCCTCACCTCCTCCATCTCCAGGGCCCTGCCGACCATCCTCTGCAGACCTTCCAGGGTCTGTCTGAAGGCGCGGTCGAATTCCCCGATGGATATGGCGTATCTGCCCACCTCGGCCACCACCGTTTCCCTCTTTGAGCCGATCCTGCCCGTCCCCCAGAGGGCGAAGGCCAGGATGATGAGCCCCATGATGATCTTTATCCCCCAGGATGCAGCCCGCTTGCGGAAATATTTGAGCATTTCTTCCCCCCGTTGACCTCGATTCCCTTAATGGTAGGATAAGGGGCCGGGGAGGTAAAGGGATGATAGGGCGTTACACAAGGCCCAGGATGGCGGAGCTATGGAGCGAGGAAAACAAACTGAGGAAATGGCTCCAGGTGGAGATCGCCGTCTGCGAGGGGTGGGCAAGGCTCGGGGTCATTCCCGAGGATGACCTGAGGGAGATAAAGGAGAGGGTCCGCCTTGATCCCCCGAGGATCAAGGAACTGGAAAAGGAGACGCGCCACGACGTGGCGGCCTTCGTGATGCAACTGGAAGAATCGATCGGGAAGGCGGGCAGGTGGATCCACTTCGGCCTCACTTCCTACGATGTGGTGGATACCGCCCTAGCCCTCCTGCTCAAGGAGGCACTGGAGATCATCCTGGAGGACCTAGACCTCCTCATGGAAGTCTTAAAGGAACGGGCCTTCGAGCACAGGGAAACGGTGATGATCGGCAGGACCCACGGGGTCCACGCCGAACCGGTGACCTTCGGCCTGAAGCTCGCCCTCTGGTACGATGAAATGAGGCGCAACAGGTATAGGTTGACCTCAGCCCTTGACACCATAAGCGTCGGTAAGATCTCCGGGGCGGTGGGGACCTACGCCCACGTCCCCCCCGAGGTGGAGGAATACGTCTGCAGAAAGCTCGGATTGAGGCCCGCATCTATCTCATCCCAAATCCTTCAGAGGGACAGGCACGCCGAGATGATGGCTGCCCTCGCCCTCTTGGCCTCCTCCGTGGAGAAGATCGCCCTCGAGATAAGACACCTGCAGAGGACCGAGGTCCTCGAGGTGGAGGAACCCTTCCTTGAAGGGCAGAAGGGGTCCTCCGCCATGCCCCATAAGAGGAACCCGGTGGGTTCGGAGAACCTCTGCGGGCTGGCTAGGATCGTGCGGGGAAACCTCATGGCCGCCCTTGAGAACGTCGCCCTCTGGCACGAAAGGGACATAAGCCATTCCTCGGTGGAGAGGATCATCCTGCCCGACACCACGACCCTCCTCGACTACATGCTCGCAAGGCTCACCGGTATCCTGAAGGATATGAGGATCCACCCCGAAAGGATGAAGGAGAACCTCCTCCTGACCCGAGGGCTCATCTTTTCCGAGTCCCTCATGCTCGAGATGATCAAGAAGGGCCTCCAGAGGCAGGAGGCCTACCGTCTGGTGCAGAGGAACGCCGCTGAGGCATGGGAGAAGGGCGAGGACTTCAAAGGACTCATCAAGACGGACCCCGAGATCTCCCAGATCCTCAGCGAAAGGGATATAGAGGAATGCTTTTCCTTGACAAGGTACCTCGAACACGTTAACTTTGTCTTTAAAAAGGTGTTCGGGAAGGAGACGAAGTGAAGGCGAAGCTTATAACAATTGTTGTGATTTTGGCATTGGTGTTGATTTACACCCTGCAGAACACGGAAGCGGTTACCATTTCCTTTGTCAGCTGGGATTTTTCTGCTTCCAAGGCCCTCTTGAGCTTGGGTGCCTTTTTGGCGGGAGTCATCCTCGGGTTTATTCTCGGGAAGGTGGATACTCGCAAGGCCAAAAAAGATCGGTGGGAGGTGGATTGAGATGTCAGCTCTTGCTCTAATTATTGCAATCATTGCCCTGATTCTGGCGATATTGGCCTATCAGCGCACGGGTGGGGAATTGGAGCTGAAGAGGCGGTTGGACACCCTGTCGGGTGCCCTTGACAACCTCCGCGAGAAGACCGCCGATCTCTTGGATAAGATGGAGACCGCCCTGCGCAAAGGGGAACAAAAGGAAGAGGGGGGAACTTCCGCCTGAGGCATGGAAGGCGAATCCTCTTTAAGTTCTCCGCGCGTCGTCCGCGCCGCTCTCCTTTCAAATCTTGTGATTGCCCTCATTAAGTTCATAGCGGCTTTTGCGACGGGAAGTACTGCGCTTTTGGCAGAAGGGTTTCACTCGGTGGCCGACGGGGCCAATCAGGGGTTCCTGCTGGTCGGCATAAAGCTCAGTCGCCGTCCCCCTGACCCCGAACATCCCTTTGGCCATGGCAAGGAGCGGTATTTCTGGGCCTTTGTGGTATCGGTGTTCATCTTCATCATCGGGGCCTTCTTTTCGGTATTCGAGGGGATACATAAGGTCCTCTCTCCCACTCCCCTGGCTCACACCCGCTGGGGCTATCTGGTCCTTCTGGCCTCGGGAATCTGTGAGTTCTGTTCCTGGAGGGTGGCCTACTCCGAGCTCAGGCCCTTCATAAGGAGGTGGGGGTTGTTCAGGACGCTTAAGGATTCGAAATCCCCCGGGGTCTTCATCACCTTCCTGGAAGACAGCGCCGCGATGATGGGATTGCTGCTGGCCTTCATGGGCATATTGCTCACGGAACTGACGGGAAGGTCCCTTTTCGACGGCCTTGCCTCGATCAGCATAGGGGTCCTTCTGGGCCTCATAGCGTTTTTCGTCTCCTACGAGACCAAAAGCCTCCTCATTGGGGAGGCCATGTCCCCTGAGGAGTTGGACAAGTTGAGGGAGGCCATCCTCAAGGTCCCCGAGGTCCAAGAGGTAATAGACATCCTGACCATGCACCTTGGCCCCGACGACGTCCTCGTGAACCTCAACGTGAACTTCGCCGACGGCCTGACCACCGATCAGGTGGAGGAGGCCATCGATAAGGTCGAGAGGGCCATCCAGGAAGCACTGCCCTCGGTGAAGAGGATCTTCGTTGAGGCCGAATCCATAAGGAAACCCATGAGGAGGGAGTTCACCGATACCCCATAGGGATCAGACCTCCCTCCTCCCCTCCAGGGCACTGCTCAAGGTCCGGGGATCGGCATACTCGATCTCCGCACCGGCGGGAAGGCCCTGCGCTATGCGGGTTATCTTCACCCCGAGGGGCCTGAGCACCTTGGAAAGATACAGAAAGGTCGCCTCCCCCTGGACATCGGGATCCGTAGCTATGATCACCTCCCTGGGTCGCTCAACCTTGACCCTTTCGATCAACTCCTGAACCTTCAACTCCTTGGGCCCCATCCCCTCCAAGGGAGATATGGCACCATGAAGCACATGATACAGACCGCGATAGACCCCCGTGGCCTCAATGGCCACAAGGGCATGAACCTCCTCCACCACACAAATGATACCCCCATCCCTCCCCGGATCCGAACACACCGAACAAAGATCCCCCTCGGAAATATTGAAACATCGTTTGCAAAGTTTTATCTTCTGTTGTAATTCGTTTATGGTCTGGGCCAGGTCTTGGGCGTCTTTGGGGTGTTTCAGCAGGTGGAGGGCGAACCTTGAGGCCGTTTTCCTTCCGACTCCTGGGAGTCTGCTGAGGGTTTCGATGAGTCTTTCGAGGGTTTCGGTGTAGCGGGACATTTAGAAGATGCCTGGTAAGGGGAAGCCGCCGGTCAGTTTTTTCAATTCTTCGAGCCAGAGTTGTTGGGATCGTCTGATGCCCTCGTTGATGGCGGCGATGATGAGATCTTGGATGAGTTCCCTGTCGCCCGACTGCAGGACCTCAGGATCTATTTCCAAGGAGATGACCTCCTGTTTTCCGTTCATCACCACCTTGACCATTCCCCCGCCGGAGGTGACCTCTACGGTCCTTGAGGCCATTTCCTGCTGGAGTTCTTCCATCTTCGCCTTGATCTTCTGGGCCTGTTTCATGAGTTCTCCGAGTCCCCTCACTTCCCTTTCCTCCTTTGCTTTTCGGTCCGAAAGGATAACACGAGGTGTTTTCGGGCTCAAGCTGCTTGACCCCTTTTCTGCGGGGGAAGTACAATCACCAAGAGGAGGGAACCCATGTTTGATTTTATCGCGAGCATGTTTTCCACGGATTTGGCCTTGGATCTGGGGACGGCCAACACCCTCGTCTATGTCAAGGGTAAGGGGATTGTGGCCAATGAGCCCTCGGTGGTGGCCATAAAGAAGGATGGCAAGGGGTCGAAGAAGGTCCTGGCGGTGGGCTTTGAGGCCAAGGAGATGCTCGGTCGCACCCCCGGCAATATCATGGCCATAAGGCCCTTGAGGGAGGGGGTCATTGCTGACTTTGAGGCTGCTGAGGAGATGATCCGCTATTTCATCGTCAAGGCCCACAGGCGCAATACCTTTGTGAAGCCGCGCGTTGTCATCTCCATTCCCTCGGGGATCACACAGGTGGAGAAGCGGGCCGTGAGGGAATCCGCCGAGGCAGCGGGGGCCAGGGAGGTTTATCTTGTGGAGCAACCCCTTGCTGCCGCCATAGGGGCCGGTTTGCCGATAACGGAGCCGGTGGGCAATATGGTGGTGGAGGTGGGGGGAGGAACCACGGAGGTCGCCGTCATATCGCTCAGTGGCATTGTGGTGAAGAACTCCGTAAGGGTGGGCGGGGACAAGATGGATGAGGCCATCGTCCAGTACCTGAGGAGGAAATACAACCTCTTTGTGGGCGAGAGGACCGCCGAGGAGATCAAGATCAAGCTCGGCAACGCTTGTCCCGAGGAGGATGGCGAGGAGGTCATGGAGGTCAAGGGAAGGGATCTCATCAATGGGATCCCGCGCGTTTACGAGATAAGTTCCTTTGAAATCAGAGAAGCGATCTCCGAACCCCTGAACCAGATAGTGCAGGCCGTGAAGGAGACCCTGGAGAGGACCCCACCGCAGCTGGCCTCCGATCTGGTGGACAGGGGGATTGTGCTCAGCGGAGGGGGGGCACTGTTGAGAAATCTCGACCTTCTGATCCGAAAGAGCGTGGACCTTCCGGTGACCATTGTGGATGAACCCCTTTTCACGGTGGTCCGTGGGGTTGGCCAGCTCTTGGACAATTTCCGCCTCCTGAGGGAGGTGGCAAGCGATTAAATAATGGTCAAATCGCGGACTCAGCGGGGCGTCCTCCTCCTTTTGATCGCCCTCATCCTCTTTTCCCTTTATGTCAGGGGAACCTTCCGGGGAGAGGGGCTCCGCAGGGCCCTCATTACCCTGAGCACCCCTCCTCAGGAGGCCCTCAATCGAGCATATAAGGCCGCAGCCGATCTGATTGCCCGTTACCTTTACCTGCTTGAGGTTGCCGAGGAGAACCGCAGGCTGAAGGAGGAGATCAAGCGCCTGAAGCTCGAGAGGCAATTGCTCTCGGAGAAGGCGCGGGAGGCCGAAAGGCTCAGGAAGTTGCTGGGATTCAAAAGGTCCGCTGGGCTCAAGGTCATGCCCGCAAGGGTGGTGGGGATATCGCCTCAGCCGCAATCAAGGGCCTTTTACATAGACAAGGGCTCCCAGGACGGGATCAAGAAGGGGATGGCGGTTGTCAGTTATGAGGGCGTTGTGGGAAGGGTGACGGTGGTGGGGGCCGGGAGTTCCCTGGTAGTTCCCATAGTGGAGAGGGGGGCCAAGGTCAGCGTGATCCTTGAGGATTCCAGGACCAGGGCCCTCCTGGAAGGCCTCGGCTGGGGATGTAGGCTCCTCTATCTGCCAAAGGAGGAGGAAGTGAGGGAAGGGGAGAGGGTCCTCACCAGCGGCCTTGACGGCGTCTATCCCAAGGGGCTCACCGTGGGGACGGTGAGGAGGGTGGTGAGGCGTCCTGGAGAGCTCTTCCTGGAGGTGGAGGTGGTACCCTCTGTAGACCTTTCCCGCCTTGAGGAAGTCCTCGTGGTCCTGGAGGGCTGATGCACAGGGTGCTTTTCCCCTTTTTGGGCTGGGGGTATATGGTCATCATAGGTGCCTTTTGGTCCATCCTTCCCCTGCAGGTGCCTCCCCCGGATGTGGCCATGATCATGGTGCTTTATGCGGCCACAGGGGCCTATGGGCCGGAGGAGGTGTTCCTCGTTGCCTTAATGGGGGACCTTTTGGGGGGCATGCCCCTTGGGCTCGGGACCTTGGGGAAGCTGCTGGTGTTCGTGCTGCTTGGGCGCTTCTTCTTCCTGGTGAAGATCCCTTTTTGGGGCCTCTTCCCCTTCGCCTTCTCCCTGAGCCTCCTGGAGCTGCTGATAGAGGATCTCCTCAGGGCCCTTTCCGGGCTAGGGACGGTGGGAATGTCCTGCTGTGGGATGAAGATCGCCCTTGTTACCGCCCTCTTTTCCTATGGGATCTTCGCCCTGAACAACGCCTTCCTCGAACGCCTGCAGGGCTCTGGCTATGGTCCGGAATGGAAATAGGCGCAGGGGCATCTTCTGGCTCTTTCTGCTGGTCTTCCTGATACTGCTCGGGCGGCTCTGGCAGCTACAGGTACTTAAGGGCGAGCAATACAGGCGGCTTTCCGATAAGAACAGGTTGAGGCTTGTGAAGATCCTCCCCCCGCGCGGAAGGATTTACGACCGCAGGGGCCGCCTCCTGGTCGCCAACAGGCCCTCCTTTGACCTCCTCGTGACCCCGGCCGATGTGAGGGACCCGCAAGCCCTTGCCGAGGAACTCTCCGGGCTTATAGACGTGCCCGAGGAGGAGATCTTGGAGAGGATCCAGGGGGCGAGGGGACCCTATGAACCCGTCAGGGTGAAGAAGGATTTGAGCTTCGAGGAATTGAGCAGGGTTGAGGCAAACCTCTGGGATCTGCCAGGGGTGCGGATCACCC
>QMLA01000045.1 GCA_003646585.1 Deltaproteobacteria bacterium
GAAGCTGATCGAGTGGCCATCGGGGCCTTGATGACGATCTTTGAGCTCTCCCAAAAGGACCTGATAGGGGAATACTTCCCGGCCCTCCGGGAGGCCTTAGAGGCCACATCCTGTGAAACCCTCCAGATGAGGGGGACTGTAGGAGGAAACCTGCTCCAGGATACGCGCTGTCTCTTTTACAACCAGTCGGAGTTCTGGAGGAGGGCCAAAGGGCCCTGTGTCAAGACGGGGGGAGACAGCTGCCATGTGACGGGTTCGGGACGGTGTCTGTCAAATTACGCGAGCGACCTGGCCCCTTCCCTCCTCACCCTGGGGGCATCCCTCAGGCTTATAGGTCCTGAAGGCGAGAGGGAGATAACCCTGGAGGAGCTCTTCAGCGGCGATGGTGCAAAACCCTTCAACCTTAAGCCCGGTGAGATCCTCTGCGAAATTCTGCTGCCGAAAAGGGTGACCAAGGGGGGCTACGAGAAGCTCAGGCTCAGGGGATCGATAGACTACCCCCTCCTCGGGGTCGCCCTCTCGATGGCCGACGGAAAGGGAAGGCTCTCGGTGGGGGCTGTCGGGCCAAAACCCACCGTATGGGATTTTGAAAGCGAAGGGATCGATTTGGTTGCCGAAAAGGCCCCTCAGGGATTGCAGGCCATCGGAAATACGGTACTTGATCCCTCTTATAGGCGGAACATGGCCGAGGTATTCTCCAGGAGATTGATACAGAGGGTCTTGAAAGGGGGTCAATAGCCCCTTGGGCCCATAGCCAAAATTTTGGATCTAGGAGGTGTGAAAGTTGAAGGGGGCAGAAAGGTTGAACCTCACCAAAAACATGGAGCTTTGGGAAAGGGCGAAGAGGGTAGTCCCTGGGGGAGTGGTTGGTGCTAGGCACCCAAGGAATTTCGTCGAAGGGGAATATCCCATCTTTCTTGAGGCGGGCAAGGGCGGCAGGGTCTGGGACGTCGACGGCAACGAATACATCGACCTTATGTGCGGCTACGGGCCGATAATTCTGGGCTATCGGGAGAAGGAAGTGGACGATGCGGTAATCGAGATGATACGCCAGAAGGGCTTCTGCTTTTCCATAACGCCCCCCTATCAACCCGAGCTCGCTGAAAAGCTCGTGGAGCTGATCCCCTGTGCGGAGATGTGCATTTTCACCAAGACGGGGTCCGATGCGATGACGGCGGCAGTCCGCATCGCAAGGGCCTATACCAACAGGATCAAGGTGATGCGATGCGGATTCCACGGCTGGCACGATTGGTGCGTGGAGGTGAAGGGGGGAATACCCAAAAAACTCTACGAGGACGTGTATGAATTCCAGTACAACGACCTGGATCAACTTGAAGACCTGATGAAGAAGCACGGGGATGAGACAGCGGCGATAACCCTCACTCCCTTCGGGCATCCTTTGCATGAAAGGATGCAGGAACCCGCCCCTGGCTTCCACGAGGGGGTGAGGGAGCTCGCCAACAAGTACGGTGCGGTCCTCATCTTCGACGAAATCCGCACCGCCTTCAGGCTCAGGATAGGAGGAGCCCAGGAGCTTTACGGGGTCCTTCCCGATTTGGCCGTTGTTGGCAAGGCGATGGCTAACGGCTACGCCATAGCGGCCGTCACCGGGAGGGCCGAGATCATGAAGGTCATCGCCGAAGGGAAGGTGTTCATATCCTCCACCTACTTCGGAAACAGCGATGGGTATGTGGCTGCCTTGAAGACCATTGAGATAATACAGCGGGAAAATGTAATTCAGAACCTGTGGGACAAGGGAACCAGGTTCCTGGAGAAACTTCGCAATATCATCAGCAAGTACAACGTGGGAGCAGAACTGAGCGGCGTTGCACCCATGTACTTCATAACCTTCAAAAGGGACAAGGCCGGAGTGTTCAGGCAAAGGCGGACTGAGTTCTACACACAACTGATTCGCCGAGGAGTATTCCTCGCCCCATATCACCATGGCTACATATGTTACAGGCACACCGACGAGGATCTGGATATGGCGGCCAAAGCGATAGATGAAGCTTTGGCCTATGTAAACGAAAAATACGGAGATTTTAGGGAGGAAGAATAAGATGAAGGCGTTGATTGTAGGCGGAGTGGGAATGGTAGGGCAGGCTGTTGCCCGTTCCCTTCTCAGTCAAGAAGTGGTCAAAAAGATAACCTTAGGGGATATCGTTACAGATGAAAGCAGGTTGCACGAAAAATTACGCGCAAGTGATAAGGTAAGCCTTATCAGGATTGATGTAAATGATCATGAAGCCTTGGTTCAGGCTATGAAAGATGTTGATGTGGTTGTCAATTGTGCAGGGCCATTTTACAGGACAGGGCCTGCAGTAGCCAAGGCAGCCATTGAAGCAAAGGTAAATTATGTTGATATCTGTGACGATTATGAGGTAATCAACTTCCTCTTTACTCCCGAACTGGATGAAGCGGCCAAAAAGGCCGGTGTTACCATTTTGACGGGTATGGGTTCGGATCCCGGGACGAACAATCTCATTGCCAAGTATTTTGCCGACAAGTTGGATCGCGTTGATGAGATAGCCCTTTATTGGGTGATAGGACTTGCCGATTTAGGGGAGCGGGCGACCTGGGGGGCGGCGTGGGATCACAGCCTTTATATGAACCTCGGCAATGTCCCCCAGTATTTGGACGGCAAGATCGAGTATGTGCCTGCGGGAAGTGGTGATGAGATGGTTGAATTTCCCGAACCCCTGGGTACCTGTCGGCTCCGCTATGTGGGGCATCCTCAGCCGTTGACGATACCCCGTTACATAAAGGGTGTGAGGACTGTGACCATCAAAGGAGGGTTTTTGCCCGCATGGGTTGATGAGCTTATAAAGGAGCAAAAGGAGCAGGGCTTCCTGAGTCTGGAACCTGTGGAGGTGAAGGGGGTTAAGGTTGTCCCCTACGATCTCACGAGGGTGCTTTGGCGCGAGATCCCCGAGAACCGCGACAGGGGTCCTGTGGCCTCTGGGCTGAAGGTAGTGGTGAAGGGAGAGCGAGAGGGGAAGAGGGTGACTTACAGCTGTGAGATGGTGGGGAGGACGGCTCCGGGAACTGGGATTCCGGCTTCCATTGGGGCACTGATGCTGTACTCCGGGGAGGTGAAGGTCAAGGGTGTGGTACCCCCTGAAGGTTGTATTGATGCTGAAAAGTTTGTCGAGGCCTTTCTCAAGAGGGGGGCCAAGATACATCTTACCGAGACGATAACGTCCCTTATGGGGAGTTAATATCGGGCTTGGAGGTTTGGGTGATGGAGCTCGTGAAGGTCCGCTTTAAGGTGAACGGGGAGGAAGTGAACCTCGAGGTGAAACCGTATGAGACCCTTCTTGAGACGTTGAGGGAGCGCCTGGAGCTCACCGGTGCCAAGGAAGGCTGTGGTCTTGGGGCGTGTGGTGCCTGCACGGTGTTGCTCAACGGAAAGCCCGTGAGGTCGTGTTTGGTGCTCACTCCGGAGGTGGAGGGGGCTGAGATAACCACCATAGAGGGATTGAAGGAAGGCGAGAGGCTTCATCCCCTGCAGGAGGCCTTCATCCAGCATGGGGCAGTTCAGTGCGGTTTCTGCACCTCCGGGATGATCCTCACAGCCAAGGCCCTCCTTGACAGGAAACCCAAAGCTGATCGGGCTCAAATTGTGAGGAGCATCTCCTCGAACATCTGTCGGTGTACCGGCTACAAGAAGATCATCGAGGCCGTAGAGGCAGTCTCTCAAAGGATGGCTGAATGAGGATCTTGGGGATAGATCACATATGTATCGCCGTCAAAGACCTTGAGGCTGCCCGCAGGCGTTACGAGGGCGATCTGGGCCTTGAGCCAGCGGCCTCCTATATTGCCCCGGAGGAGAAAATACGGGTGGTCCGCTATTATGTGGGGGATGTTGCCCTCGAGCTCATCGAGCCCACAGAGCCGGAAAGCGAGGTGGCCAAGTTCATCCAGCGTCGCGGCGAGGGGGTCTTTTTGATATCCTTTCGCGTCCCCGATGTGGAAGCGGCCTTGGAGGAGCTCCGGCAAAGGGGCGTAAAGACCATAGATTCTGAACCCCGTTACCTCATGGGCAACCGCTATGCCTTCATCCATCCCCGGGAGCTCTGCGGGGTTTTGACCGAGATCCTGGACGGTGAATTCCGATTGCCCGATCAAGCTGAGGCAAGGGGAGAAGGGAAGGCATGAAGGTTATTGTGGATGCCAATTTCCGCATCATGAACCACTTCGACCCCCCCTGTGACCTTCGAATTTGACCGCAGGGTGACCCTCAAGGACCTGTTGAGGGACTTGAACAACCCCAAATTCTCCCTGCCCGCCTTCTCCGACCTGGATGTCCAACTCAAGGACGGGGACAGGGTTTATGTGGAGATCTATAATGGAGCCCCTCGGTGGGGGCTAATCCTTCCCCTCCTTTTCTTTTAGGGCCTTCAGCACCTTCTCAGGGGTTATGGGCAGATCTTTGATCCTCACCCCCACGGCATCATAGATCGCATTGGCAATGGCCGGAGCCGAGGGAACGCAACCCGGCTCTCCTATGCCCTTGGCCCCATAAGGTCCCAACTCCTCCCAGGGCTCTATCAGCACGGCCTCCATCGGCGGGACGTCCTTGGCGGTGAGGATCTTGTAATCCCGGAAGTTGGGGTTCTTCAGTTCCCCGCGCTCAAAGATCATCTCCTCGGTGAGCGCATAACCTATCCCCATCATCGCCCCGCCGTAAATCTGTCCCTTGATGAGCATGGGGTTTATGGCCTTTCCCACATCGTGAACGGCAACGTACTTCAGGATCTTCACCTGGCCGGTCTCTTTGTCAACCTCCACCTCGACCCCGTGGGTCCCGTAAGCATATGCCTTGGAGAAGTTGCCCTTGAACTCCCTGTTGAGCATCACGGTGTCGGGATCGTAGAAGTATTCGGCCATGACCATCTGCCCCTGGGATCGGTAATGGACGCTACGTAAGAGCTTCCCCAGTTCGATCTTCTTTTCGGGATCCTTCGTGCTGAAAACCATCCCCTCCCTGATATCAAGCTCCTCCTCGCTCACCCCAAGAGTCAGGGCGGCAAGTTTCAGGATTTCGGCCTTGACCTTCCTTGTGGCCCCTATTGCCGAATGGCATGCTATGAAGGTGGTCCTGCTCGCGTGCACTCCCACATCCCAGGGACATACATCGGTATCATTCCAAATAACCGTGACGTCCTCCACCGGGATGCCAAGTTCCTCGGCAACCACCTGGGCAATGACGGTATCGGCCCCCTGGCCTATGTCGGTGGCACCAGTGAAGACCTGTACCTTCCCGAAGTCATCGATCTTCACAATGGTGCCGCAACCATCAGATCTGTACACCCGCGCACCGCCCCCGACATGGATCAGGGACGCCATTCCAACACCCCTTCCGTTGCGCTTCCCCCGCTTCTGCTTCCAATCCAGAAGCTTCCCCACCTCTTCTATGCACTCCTTGAGGGCACAGGAAGAGATCTTGAAATCCTGGGGTGTGGTCTCCCCGGGCTGGTTGGCATTTATTATGCGGAACTCCATCGGGTCTATGCCGGCCTCTTCGGCCAGCTGGTCCATCGAGCACTCTATCGCCCAGGTGG
The DNA here is from genome assembly GCA_003646585.1 of Deltaproteobacteria bacterium. GTDB lineage: Bacteria > Desulfobacterota > B13-G15 > B13-G15 > B13-G15 > B73-G16. Next base: position 5,565 of record QMLA01000045.1, read on the forward strand.
CCTGGGGGTTACCGTATCCCCTCATGGCCTGGCAATAGGTGTTGTTCGTGTAAACGCACTTGGCGGTGTAAAGGACGTTGGGGACCCTGTAAAGGGAGGAGATCGGCATCATCATAACTGAGGGCGTGGTGGAACCCCAGGAGGTATGACCTCCGTTGTCAAGGATCATGTGCACCTCTCTGAAGGTGAGCCTCCCCTCGCGATCGCACCCCTGGGTTATGTCAATGATGGTGGGTTGCCTGGGTGAAGTGCACCTGAACTCCTCCTCCCTGGTGAAGACTATCTTTACAGGCCGGCGGGTCTTCCAGGCCAGAAGTATGGCGATGTATTCATAGGGATGGGTATCCAGCTTCGACCCAAACCCGCCGCCGATGTAGGTCTGAATGACCCTGATCTTCTTGTCCCCTAGGCCCAAAACCTTCAGGGCCTCCTGGAAGTCCCTCTGGGCCAGGTATGGTATCTGGGTGATCGAATAAAAGGTGAGGTTGCCTTCGGGATCAAAATGGGCGATACAGCCGCTTGTGCCCATGCAGCAGTGGGTCACCCAGGTGGTCCGGAAGCGATCCTTCACGATATAGGCCGAGCGCTTCTTCGCCTCCTCCACATCCCCGGCCACAAGCTTCCAAGGGAGCTTGAGTACATTGGTCCCGTGCTCCTCGTGGATGAGGGGAGCACCCTCCTGCATGGCCTCCTCTGGATCAAAGACCGCAGGCAGGGGCTCATACTCGACCTTTATCAGGCTTATGGCCTCCTCGGCTATATCGGGATCGGTGGCCGCAACCGCTGCCACCTCATCCCTCATCGTGCACACCTTCCCCTTCTTCAGGGGGGTGTTGTCCTTGTAGAACCCGAAACGGATCTCGGGGATGTTGTAGCCCGTGAGAACGGCCTTCACCCCGGGAAGCCTTTCGGCCTTGGAGGTGTCTATGTGGACTATCCTGGCATGGGGATACTCACTCCAAAGGATCTTCCCGTAAAGCATTCCGGGAAGTTTGATGTCGTGAATATAAAGGGCCTGGCCCGTCACCTTGTAATGGGCATCCCTCTTCGGCACGGGCTTTCCTACCACATTAAGCAGTTCCCTTTCCATGACCCTCCTCCGCTACGGTTTTGATGGCTTCAATGATCTGCACGTAACCGGTACAGCGGCAGATGTTCCCGGAAATGGCAGTCTTTATATCCTCTTCTGTAGGGTTCGGATTCTCATCCAGAAGTGCCTTGGCCGACATTATCATCCCAGGGGTGCAGAAGCCACACTGAACCGCCCCGCGTTCGATAAAGGCCTTCTGGAGGGGATGAAGCCCTTCCGGGGATTTTTCGGCCAATCCCTCAACCGTCCACACCTCCTTCCCCTCCACCTCCATCACCGGATAAAGGCATGACACAACCGCCTTTCCGTTCACCATCACCGTGCAGGCACCGCATTCCCCCATACCGCATCCTTCCTTGGCACCGGTGAGCTCGAAGACCTCCCTCAACAGGTAAAGGAGCGTCCAATGGGGCTCCACCTCCACCGTAACCTCGTCGCCGTTCAATCTAAAGGTTATGCTCCGCCTCATCCCTTAAACCTCCACAGGATCCTTTTGAGACACATCAAGGCAAGGCGTTTGGGGAGCACCCTTATCATCTCCCTCCGATACCAGGCTGCTCCCCGCCATGTGTCCCTTGGACGGGCCTCCTCGGAGGCCCGAAAGCCGACCTCGGAAAGGAGGGCACTGCTTAGGCGCTGCCCCAAAGCCACCTTCTCGGCCTCCTTCGTCCTCAGAGGCGTTGGAGCAGCCACCCCGAGGGCCAGCCTCAACTCCCGGCATATGAC
>QMLA01000046.1 GCA_003646585.1 Deltaproteobacteria bacterium
ATATCCTGGGTCAGGTCATCCACAGCGCCCTCCAAGAATATTTCGCTCCCTTCATCGGAGGGATCTACGATCCACCCAGGGATAACGACCCCGGCCGCCTCTTTGGGCTCTTCCTGGAAAATCTCAACAGATCACCCCTATCGATCCTTGGACCGGAGAAGCGCTTTTTCATCGAGGAGGTGGTGAGATACCGCCTCGAGAAGTTTCTGCAGGAAATGAGGGAACCGGTAAATATTTTGGCCTTGGAGAGGGAGATCTCCCTCAAGCTCGAGCTCCTCGGTACGGAATGGAACTTTTCGGGCAGAATTGACAGGATCGACCTGAGGAAGGGCATAAGGGTCATCGTCGATTACAAGACCGGCCGGCCCGAAAGGAGGAGGAGCTTCCCGACGATGGCGGACTTTACACCGCCAAAGGATCTGCATTACGAACAACTGAGGGAAATTAACCGGAAGGTCCCCGATCTCCAGCTCCAGCTTTACGTCCTGCTGCTCACCAGGGGGGAGGACTCGGAATTGGGCAGAACCACCGCTTCTTACCTGAACTTGGCGGAAGGAAATCGGGAAATGGAATTTTTCCTGATCAAACCCCAAGATCTGGCAAGGGAAGAAAGGCGCAGAACTTGGATCAAGTGGTCCAGGGAGGGCTTTCCCAAGCTCCTCCAATACCTGCTCAGGCACATCCTGGAGTCGCCCTTCTACTTCAGGGCAACCGAGGAAGAATATTGCCGTTTCTGCGAATACGAACCTTCTTGCCATTATGCCTGGTAGCCCACAACCTCCTTGACACCCCTTTGTGAGATTGCTTATTAAATCTCACTATGCGATACCCGGCCCTCCTTCTCAATGCCACCTATGAGCCCCTGAAGGTGATCTCGTGGAAGAAGGCCATAGTGCTCGTGATCCTGGGGAAGGTGGAGGTCATCGAGGAGTACGATCGCGAGATCCGCAGCGTCTCCTTGAGCTTCAAACTCCCCTCGGTGGTCAGGCTCCTGAGGTATGTCAAGGGAAGACCCAATTGGATCAGGTTTTCCAGGCAGAACGTCTATCTGAGGGATGGGTTCCGCTGCCAGTACTGTGGGCGGGAGTTCCCTCCCCAGGAGCTCACCTGTGATCACGTCATCCCCCGCTCGCGGGGAGGCAAAACCGACTGGACCAACGTGGTAACCTGTTGCAAGTCATGCAATCACAAGAAAGGGGGACGCACCCCCGAGGAAGCCGGCATGACCCTCCTCAGGGAACCCAAAAGGCCCCAGTGGTTGCCCTTCATCCACATGAGCCTGAAGATGAAGGACCCCCCTGCCTCCTGGTACGAATACCTCTATTGGGAACCCTCGCGGGGGCAGGTTTCCATGGCGAGTCTCAAGTAAAGCTCTTCAGCCAGATCTTTGGCTATATCGCGCAGGAGCGCCTCCTTCCTGCTCTCATCCAGGACCGCATCCCCGGAAAGGGTGAGGACCTTTGACCTGCTGAGCTTCCCCTGCCATTTGATCCTTCCGCCCTCAAGGAGTTCCATCCTCACCGTCACAAGGACCCTGTACTGTTTGGTGTAAGCGCTTCGATCGTAGGACACGGTCTCAAGCCCTATCCCCTCGACCCGTCCCTGAAGGCGAAACCTCGTCTCCTCTAGGACCCTTATGCCCCTTGACTGGAACTCCTCCCTTATGGCCTCCCTCAGGGTGGAGCTGAAACCGGGCTCCTCCCGGATCCCCTCAATGGGTCCCAGCGAGATCTCCTTCATATCCGTGGACAGGCCCACCCATTTGTAGCCGCAACCAAGCAGAATCAGCAAAGAGAGGATCAGGTACCGCATACGATGTTCACCAACTTGTCCGGGACGTAAATTATGCGCCGTATCTGCTTCCCTTCGGTGTGACGCCTGGCCCCGGGGGCCTCCAGGGCAAGTTCCTTTATCCTCTCCTCAGGGGTGCCCAGGGGGACGGTGATCTTGTCCCTGACCTTGCCGTTGACCTGGACCACTATGAGGATCTCGGGGGCCTTCACCAGTTCGGGATCATACGACGGCCACTGGCAATCCAAAAGCGGGGGTTCCTTTCCCAGGACCTCGACCCACAGCTCCTCGGTTATGTGGGGGACGAAGGGGTGAAGGAGCAGACAGAGGGTCTCAAGGGCCTCGCGCCAAAGGGAGGGGGCAATGGGGGAATCCAGGACCTCATAGAGATAGTTGACCCATTCCATGAGATGGGCAATGGCGGTGTTGAAATGGAAGCGCTCGATGTCCTCGGTGACCTTCTTTCTGGCCATATGAATCCTGCGGCGGAACTCCCCGTCCTCCCTGAAGCCCCCGCTTTCCCCCTTCAACTTCGGTTCAACTTCATAAAAGAGCCTCCAGAGGCGGTTCAGAAACCTGAAACAGCCCTCAACCCCCTCTTCCTTCCAGTCGAGGTCCTTCTCGGGAGGGGCGGCAAAGAGGATAAATAGCCTCGTGGTATCGGCACCGTAACGGGCGATCATGTCATCGGGGTCCACCACGTTGCCCCTGGACTTGGACATCTTGGCCCCGTCCTTTATCACCATCCCCTGGGTCAGGAGCCTCGAGAAGGGTTCGTCGAACTCCAGATAGCCCAGGTCCCTCAGGACCTTGGTGAAGAACCTGGCGTAAAGGAGGTGCAGTACCGCGTGCTCCACCCCTCCAATGTACTGGTCAACGGGCATCCAGTACTTGACCCTTTCATCGAAGGGCCCTTCTTCCCTTTGGGGGGAACAATAGCGGAGGAAGTACCAGGAGGACTCCACGAAGGTGTCCATCGTGTCGGTCTCGCGCCTCCCCGGACCCCCACAGCGGGGACAGCGGGCCGAAACGAAGGCCTCCACCTGGGCCAGAGGGGAACCGCCCTTCCCCGTTATCTCCACCTCGAGGGGCAACTGCACCGGAAGCTCCTCCTCTGGCACAGGCACGGGACCGCAACTGGGACAGTAGATGATGGGGATGGGGGCACCCCAGTACCTCTGCCTCGATATACCCCAGTCCCTCAGCCTGTAATTCACCGTCCTTTTCCCTATTCCCCTGGCCTCCACAAGGTCCGATATCTTCCTCATGGCCTCACGGTTGGACATCCCGTCAAAGGCCCCCGAATTCACCATTATGCCATCCCCTGTGTAGGCCTCACTCAGGTCCTCGGCTCGAAGCTCCCTGTCCTTGGGCCTTATGACCACCTTTATCGGCAGGCCATACTTTTTGGCGAATTCGAAATCCCTCTGATCATGGGCAGGCACCGCCATTATGGCCCCTGTACCGTACTCCATAAGGACGAAGTTGGCAGTCCACACGGGGATCCTCTCCCCATTGAGGGGATTGATGCAATAAGCGCCCAAGAAAACCCCCTCCTTTTCGACCTCTTCAGAGGACCTGACCGTAACACTTTGCCTCTTTACCCTCCTTACGAACTCCCTGACCTCGGTTTCTCGCTCCGTCCCCCTCACCAGCTCCTCCACCAGGGGATGCTCTGGCGCAAGGACCATGAAGGTCACACCGAAGATGGTGTCAGGCCTTGTGGTGAAGATCCTGATGGAACCTTCCCTGCCCTCCAGGGGAAAATCCACCTCAAGGCCCTCGCTGCGGCCGATCCAGTTCTTCTGCATAGTGATCACCTTCTCCGGCCATCCCCCGAGGAGCTTCTCGCAGTCCCTGAGGAGCTCTTCGGCATAAGCCGTTATCTTGAGGAACCACCCCTGCAGCTCCTTCTTTCCGACCTCGGAGCCGCACCTCCAGCACCTGCCGTTTACCACCTGCTCGTTGGCAAGCACCGTTTCACAGCCGGGGCACCAGTTGACCTCCGAAAAGCTCCTGTAAGCCAACCCCCGCTCGTACATCTTTATGAAAAACAGCTGCTCCCACTTGTAGTAGGAAGGATCACAGGTGGCGATCTCCCTGCGCCAGTCGTAACTGAACCCCATGCGCTTGAGCTGTTTCTTCATGTAGGCGATGTTCTCATAGGTCCACTTGGCCGGATGAACCCCATGCTCTATGGCGGCGTTTTCAGCGGGAAGGCCAAAGGCGTCCCATCCCATGGGATGAAGGACGTTGAAACCCTGCATCCTCTTGTAACGGGCGAGGACATCCCCTATGGAGTAGTTCCTTATATGCCCCATGTGGAGGCGGCCCGAAGGGTAAGGAAACATCTCCAGCAGATAATACTTGGGTTTGTGCGGGTCCTCATCCACCTCAAAGACCCTCTTCTCCTCCCAGAACTTCTGCCATTTGGTCTCCACCTGCTGGGGATCATAGCGCCTCATAACCCCATCAACCTCCTTATCCTCATCCTCAAGGCATTAAGGCGGATGAAGCCGCTTGCATCCCTTTGATCGTAGACCTCCTCTCGCTCGAAGGTGGCAAAGTCAGGATGATAAAGCCCCTTGGGGGCCTTCCTGCCCACCACAATGCAGTTGCCCTTGTAAAGCTTGAGCCTGACAGTCCCAGTGACCCCCTTCTGGGTTGCCTCAACCAGCTCCCAGAGGACCTCCATCTCCGGATAGAACCAGTAGCCGTAATAGATGAGTTCGGAGATCCTGGGGATGAGGCTGTCCTTGAGACGCATCACCTCCCTGTCCATGGTGATGGACTCGATGGCCCGATGGGCGATATGAAGAATCGTGCCCCCGGGGGTCTCATACACCCCCCGGGATTTCATGCCGACATAGCGGTTCTCAACGATATCCACCCGACCTATCCCGTTCTGTCCCCCAATGCGGTTGAGGTGCTCAAGGAGCTCGGCCGGCGACATCCTCTGGCCATCCACAGCCACGGGAATCCCATCTTCGAACTCTATCTCCACATAGGTGGGTTTATCCGGTGCCCTTTCGGGCGAAACGGTCATCGAAAACATCTCCTCAGGAGGCTCACGCCAGGGATCCTCCAGGATCCCGGCCTCGTAGCTCACGTGAAGGAGGTTCCTGTCACAACTGTAAGGCTTCTCGGGAGTCACGGGAACGGGGATGCCCTTCTTCTGGGCATAGGCTATGAGGTCACTCCTGGATTTAAACTCCCATTCCCTCCAGGGGGCTATGACCTTTATGTTGGGGTCAAAGGCATAATAGGTGAGTTCGAACCTCACCTGATCGTTCCCCTTGCCGGTGGCCCCATGGGCGACCGCATCAGCCCTTTCCCTTTTGGCAACCTCCATCTGCCCCTTTGCAATAAGGGGCCTCGCTATGGCCGTCCCGAGGAGATACCCCCCTTCGTAAACCGCCCCGGCCTTAAGGGCCCTGAAGACAAAATCCCTCACGAACTCCTCACGGCGGTCATCTATGTACACCTTCGATGCCCCGGTGCTTAAGGCCTTCTGCCTTATCTCCTCAAGATCCTCCTTCTGGCCGATGTCAGCGCAGTAAGCTATCACCTCGCATCCATAACGTTCCCTGAGCCATGCGAGGATCACCGAGGTATCGAGCCCTCCCGAATAAGCAAGGACAACTTTCCTTACCTGCATCGCTTCACCTCATCAGGAATTCAAGGATTGCCTTCTGCACATGCAATCGGTTCTCCGCCTGGTCAAAGACCACCGAATAGGGACCATCTATCACCTCATCGGTGATCTCCTCGCCCCGATGAGCGGGCAGACAGTGCATGACCAGGATCTCTTGCCCGGCAAATTCCAGAAGCTCCTGATTCACCTGATAAGGCCTGAACACCCTTAAGCGCTCCTCCCTTTCGGACTCCTGGCCCATGGAGGCCCACACATCGGTATAAAGGACCTCGGCCCCCCTCAGGGCCTCCCTCGGGTCGGAGGAAACCGTGACCCTTGCCCCTTCCCTTAAGGCCCTCTCCAGGATCTCCCCATTGGGTTCATATCCCCGGGGGCAGGCAATCCTCAGCTCCATCCCCATCCTCAGGGCCCCATTGATCCAGGAATTGGCCACATTGTTCCCATCCCCCACATAGGCCACCCTTACCCCTTCGTACCGACCGAGCTTCTCCCAGATGGTGAAGATGTCGCTCAAGACCTGGCAGGGATGGAGAAGGTCGCTCAAGCCGTTTATGACCGGGACCGAGGAGAAACGCGCAAGCTCCTCAACCTTTGTGTGCTCGAAGGTCCTTATCATTATGGCATCCACATACCGGGAGAGGACCCGCGCGGTGTCGGCTATCGTCTCACCCCTCCCCAGCTGGGTTTCCTGCGAACTCAGATAGAGGGCATGGCCTCCGAGCTGGAACATCCCCACTTCAAAGGAAACCCTGGTCCTGGTGGAGGGCTTTTCGAAGATCATGGCGAGGGTCTTTCCCTCAAGGGGCCTCCAGCTCTCCCCCCGCCTTGACCTCTCCTTCAACCACTTGGCCCTCTCCAGGAGCCAGCGGAGCTCCTCGGGCGTATAATCGTAGAGGGAAATAAAATCGCGCTTCATCCTTCAAGGCCTTCGATTTTACCCTGAACTGCAGGGGAAGCAAAGGTCTGTCCTTCCCTCGTCCTGATGTAGAAGGAGAAGGCGACCATGAGGCCCGCCACCCCGATGAGGAAGGCGGCCCTGTAGGCCTCAGGGCCCACGGGACCACCTCCGCTCAGGCGCTCCAGGATCCACCCCATCAGGTGCAAGAAGAAGCCGCCGCCCAACATGGTGAAGAGATTGACCCCCGTCAAGGCCACTCCTGTCATCTCCTTGGGCATGAGCTCCTTGATGTGGGCATACATCACGATGCCGGCCCCTGAAGAGAGGCCAAAGGTGAAGAGGACCCCCGCCAAGAGAGGGGTGTTACCGCTGGCCCAGCCCATGGCCAGGACCAGAAGCGACAAGGCCATCCCCGCCAGTCCCGCCATCACGACCTTCTTGCGTGAAGAGAGGACCCGGTCCGAGACCCATCCGCTTAAGGGTGAACCGATGATGAGGCCCACATTCAGTATCAGGAGGAGGTTGCCCGCCTGCACCGCCGAGAGCCCCACCACCTCCATCAGGTAGGGGCCTATCCATAGTCCCTGGATGGCCACGAAGATCCCGTAGCGCAGGAAGGTGCTCAAGGAGATGATCCAGTACTCCCTGCGGCCGAGCAGCGTCCTGGCCATCTCGCCGATGGAGGGGGCTATTTCCTTTCGGCCTGCGCCGTAAGGGCCCTCACGCACCAGCGCGTAAAAGAGGAGGGCCAGAAGGGCGGTGAAGCCCCCTATGGCGGCGAAGGACCACCGCCATCCCAAGGCCTGAACCAGCAGGGCCAAAGGGGTCGCTGCCACAATATTGCCGACGGTCCCAAGGGCAATGATCAGCCCGGACAGCGTGGCGAACTCCCTCGGCGAGAACCAGCTGGTGAAGAGCTTCATGGAGCCCATGAGGTTGGCCGCCATCCCTGCACCGAGCAGCACTCGCCCCAAGGCCGCCCCCTCCAACCC
>QMLA01000047.1 GCA_003646585.1 Deltaproteobacteria bacterium
GATTACACCCCTGCCGGTGCGGTAAGCGCTTTCTATGCCCTCCCTCCCGCAAATGATGCCCCCCGTGGGGAAATCCGGTCCGGGAATAATGCTCATTAATTCGTCGATGCTTATCCCGGGGTTTTCCAGCAGGGCCAGGCATGCCCTTATGGTCTCGGTGAGATTGTGGGGAGGGATATTGGTTGCCATCCCCACCGCGATACCCGAGGCACCGTTCACCAGGAGGTTGGGAATGCGGGCGGGAAGCACCGAGGGCTCCTCCATGGAACCGTCAAAATTGGGGACGAGGTCCACGGTGTCCTTTTCGATGTCGGCCAGCATCTCCATGGCAATGGGTGTGAGCCTCGCCTCGGTATATCTCATCGCCGCAGGGGGATCCCCGTCCACGGAGCCGAAATTGCCCTGCCCGTCTATCAGGGGGTATCTGAGGGTGAAATCCTGGGCCATGCGCACGAGGGCATCGTAAACGGCCATATCGCCATGGGGATGATACTTCCCCAGCACATCGCCGACTATCCTCGCGCTCTTGCGGTAAGGTTTGTTGGGCTCAAGCCCCATCTCGTACATGGCATAGAGGATACGCCGCTGAACGGGCTTGAGCCCATCCCTCACATCGGGGAGGGCACGCCCCACGATGACGCTCATCGCGTACTCGAGGTAGGATTTCTTCATCTCCTCCTCAATGCTCACCACAGCCACATTCGCAGACATCCCAAACCTCCCCTTTGAGATTTCCCTATTTTACACCCACAACTGTCCCGGTGCACGGGTCTTTGGGCGGTGGACAGGAGCCAGTTTATGTGCTTTACATTATTCTTCTGTCACGGAGGCCTTCGCTTGAAGATCGGCAACTGGTCCAGATTCCTGACCCCGGAGAGGATGCTGCTGGGAAGCTTTGCCGTGATGATCCTCGCCGGGACCGTGCTCCTGAAGTTGCCCTTCTGCAGCGCATCCGGTCACATCCGAACCATAGATGCCCTTTTCACGGCCACATCGGCCGTGTGTGTGACGGGGCTGGTGGTCCTTGATACCGGAAAGGATTTCTCCGTCGCCGGACAGCTCGTAATCCTCACCCTCATTCAGCTCGGTGGTCTGGGCATAATGACCTTTTCGGTCCTCTTCTGGAACCTCCTGGGCAGGGACATATCCCTCAGGGGGAAGATGGCCCTTGAGAGCAGCCTCAGTTACAGTCCCTTACGGGATGTCCTTTCGCTGGCGAAGCAGGTGATCCTCATCGCCTTTTCCTTTGAAGCCATCGGGGCCCTGTTGCTTTTGTTGAGGTGGCTCAAGACCTTTCCCCTGCAGAAGGCCCTTTATCTTTCGCTCTTCCACGCCGTTTCCGCCTTCTGCAACGCGGGATTTTCTCCTTTTTCCGACTCCCTCTCCTCCTTCAGGGGGGATTGGGCGATCAACCTGGTCGTCTGTTCATTGATAGTGTTGGGAGGGGTAGGGTTCATAGTGATAATCGAGATCAGAGATCGCTTCCTCAGGGGGAAGAGGCTCTCCCTTCACACCAAGGTCGTCCTTTTGACCACTCTGGTATTGATCCTTACGGGAACCCTTCTCCTTGAGGTGATGGAAAGGGGTAATGTCCTTCGGGGTGGGTCTTTTGGCGAGAAGATCATGGTGAGCCTCTTTCACTCCATCAGTGCGCGAACCGCAGGCTTTTCCACCGTAGAAATCGGCAGAATGGGCGATGCTGCCCTCTTCCTGCTGATAATACTGATGTTCATCGGAGCCTCCCCAGGATCCTGTGGAGGGGGTGTGAAGACGACCAATTTGGCCATCCTGTTTTCCCTGGCTTACAATCGCTTAAGGGGACGGAGCGAAGCGATCATGTTCAGGCGCACCGTGCCATCGGAAACGGTCATAAGGTCCATATCGCTCATCATGGGTTCTTTCCTCTTCCTCTCCCTTATGCTCTTTCTGTTGCTTATCTTCCACGGAGGGGGATCTCACCACGGGGGGACCTTCATAAAGCTGCTGTTTGAGCTGACGTCTGCCTTCGGCACCGTGGGGCTTTCCACGGGTCTTACACCCACACTGACCGATGTCGGAGAGATCATCCTCATTGTGACCATGCTCGTTGGGCGTTTGGGCCTCCTCACGACGGCCTATGCCCTTGCCAGGAGGGTGCAGGAACCTGTATTTAGGTATGCAGAGGAAAACATCATGGTGGGGTAGGTGGTGAAGTTCGCCGTAATCGGGCTGGGAAATTTTGGGGCAACGCTTGTGCGCGCATTGGCAGAGGATGGCCACGAGGTCATAGCCATAGACAGGGAGAGTGAAAGGGTCCAGGCGGTCCAGAGGTATGCCGTTCAGGCCATAATTGCCGATGCCACCCAGAGGGAGGTCCTTGAGGAGCTCGGCCTGGACAGGATGGATGCGGTGGTGGTGAGCCTCGGAAGGGATCTGGGGGCAAGTGTCCTTGTGACCCTTTATCTCAGGGATCTGAAGACCAAAAGGATCGTGGTCAAGATAGCCAGCCAGGACCACGGAAGGGTCCTGGAACGGGTGGGGGCAACCGATATCGTCTTCCCCGAAAGGGACATGGCCCTGAGACTCGCCCAGGCCTTAACGGCCCCCAATATTTTGGACTTCCTTCCCCTCTCCCCCGAGTATTCCATCATCGAACTGGCTCCCCCCAAGGAATTCATCGGAAAGAGCCTGGGGCAACTGCACCTGCGGGGTCGGTTCGGCATAAGTGTGCTGGCAGTAAAGCAGCTCATCCCCGAGAAATTGATCGTAAACCCCGGAGCCGACTTTGTCATAAAGGATAGCGATATCCTTTATGTGCTCGGCAGACAGGAAGATGTCGAAAAGCTAAAGTGAAAGGAACTGGGAGGAAAAAAATGAGACCGGCGGTGATAATAGTCGATATGGTGAAGGACAACATGAGGCCTGAATTCCCCATAGCCAAGGAGGCGGAAGTGATAATCCCCAGAATCAACCGCCTCCTTGAGGAAGCTCGTGGTTTGGGGATGCCGGTGATCTTCGCCTGCGATTCCTTCCTGCCTGACGATTTCATCTTCAAGGGCAAGATGAAACCCCATGCTTTGAGGGGAACGGAGGGGTCGCAGGTGACGGAACGGATAGTCGTTCGCCCTTCCGATGTCTACCTCCCAAAAAGGCGTTTCAGTGCCTTCTTCAAGACCGATCTCGACCAGACCTTGAGGACATGGGGTGTGGATACGGTTGCCGTGGGAGGGATAACCACCAATGTATGCGTTCTGATGACCGTCATGGACGCCCTGTGCCATGATTTTTACGTGGTGTGGCTTGAGGACTGCTGTGCAGCCCACAAGAGGGAGGTGCACGAGGCCACCCTCAACCTTTACAGGAAATTTGCCCTTTGGCCCCTTTTGCGCATCATGACCTCTGAGGAGTTCATAAAAGAGGTCAGGGAAGAAAAGGGCTGATCTCAGCTGAGGATCTTTCCTATCTCCTTCAATTCCTTGAGGACCTCCACGAGGAGATCCCTGTAACCCTCGGCCGTTGAGGCCAGGGGGATTTTCAGCTTTTTCTTGGCCCCGGTTATCTTGTATCCCTCTTCATACAGGAGTCTCTTGATGGTCCTCAGGCGTTCTATGTCCTCGGGGGTGTAACGCCTCTGCATCCCGAGGCCCCTCTTGGGGCGAAGCCCGAACTCCTGTTCCCAGTACCTTATAACGTGGGGCTTTACCCCGAGGAGCCGGCTCACCTCGCCTATTCGGTAATAAAGCTTCTGTCCCTTCATTCCCTCCGCTGGTTCAGCAGATTGCGCAGGCTGGAACTGGGTTTGAAGACCAGGACCTTATGGGGCGATATCTCTATCTCCTCACCGGTTTTGGGGTTGCGGCCCTTCCTCGATCCCTTTGTCCTCACCAGGAAGCATCCGAAGCCGGAAAGCTTCACGCTTTCGCCCTGTTCGAGGGCCTCCTTCATTATCTCCAGCAGGACGTCAACGGCCCTTGCGGCTTCCTTCTTCGAAAAGCCAACCCTTTCGTAGACCTTGTCCACCAAATCCGCCTTAACCATACTTCTACCTCAATTGGAGACCTGCCCCCTTCAGGGCCTTTATGACCTTCTCCTGTCCTTCGTTTGCCTCCTCATCGGTCAGGGTCCTGTCCTCTGCCCTGAAATACAGCCTTAAGGCCAGGTTTTTCTTCCCCTCGGGAAGCGGCGGTCCGCTGTAGCAGTCCAGGAATTCCACCCTTTCAAGGACAGGCGGCTTACACTCAAGGACCAGCTTCATGCCCTCTTCTGCCGCCATGTCCTCGTCCACCAAAAGGGCAATATCGCGGTATATCCCGGGGAACCTGGGAAGGGGCCTGTAGACCTTGTGTTTCTCTGCCCTCTGGAGAAGTTCCTCTACGTTCAGCTCGAAGACGTACACTCCCTGGAGTTCGAAGGCCTCCTCCACCTGAGGGGCAAGCCTTCCCAGCAGGCCAACCCTTTTAGCATCGAGCCGCAAGAGGGCCCCCTGACCGGGATGCAGGAGGGAGACATCTTGGGGAGGGACGAATTCGACGTCCTTTATCCCGAGCTCCTGAAGGATCCCCTCCACGCATCCCTTCATCACGTAAAAATCCACCGCCCTTCCCTTCTCCCGCCACCACCGGGGCCAGAAGTTCCCCATGGCCAGGGCGGCCAGGCGCTTCTCCTCCCGGGGGAGCTCCCTGTCCTGGGGCAGATAGACCTTTCTCAATTCGAAGATCCGGAGGTCCTTTATTCCTCTGTTGGAGTTGAACCTCGCCACCTCCAGCAATCCAGGCAGCAGGCTGGTTCTCATCACCGATCCTTCTTCCGAAAGGGGGTTCAAAAGCCTCAGTCCCTCGCTTATCCCCAGAACCTCCATACTCTGCGGGGATATGAAGCTGTAGGTGAGCACCTCGTAAAAGCCATAGCCCACCATCATCTCCTTGAGCTTCCTCTCCAGATCCCTCCTTTCGACCTCCCTGGATAGCGGCAGAAGCCTCGGCAACCTCTCCGGGATCTTCCCATATCCCTTAAGCCGCCCTATCTCCTCGGCTATGTCCACTTCCCTCTGGATGTCGAAGCGATAAGAGGGAGGGATGACCTCCCATCTGTCCCCGGAAAGGACCTCCACCTTCATGTTCAGGCGTTCGAGGTAATCCCTCGCCTCCCCCTCGGTAAGGTCCACCCCCAGAAAGTCTCTGACCCATCCAATGTTCACATAAACCTTTGGGGGTCTCCAGGGCCTTGGATACACATCCACAATCCCCTTTGCCAGCTTTCCCTGCGCATACCGCACCATGAGATCGGCGGCCCTGGCCGAGGCGTAAGGGGCCAGTTCGGGGTCAACGCCCCTGGAGAACCTGTAGGATGCCTCGGTCTCAAGCCTGAGGAAGCGAGAAGTCCTCCTTATGGAGGATGGGGCAAAGAAGGCGCTTTCAAGCAAGACCCTCTGGGTCCCCTCCTCTATCTCCGAATCGAGTCCTCCCATTACCCCTCCGATGGCCACAGGCCCTTCGGCATCGCATATCATCAGGGTCTGATGGTCCAGGACCCTCTCCTTTCCATCCAGGGTCACGAACCTCTCGCCCTCCTCGGCCAACCTCACCACGATCTTTCGCCTCCTCAGCCTGTCGTAATCGAAGGCATGCAGGGGCTGGCCGAGTTCCAGCATCACGTAGTTGGTTATATCGACCACGTTGTTGATGGGGCGCATCCCCGACCTCATGAGCCTCAGGCGCATCCAGAAGGGAGAGGGGCCCACCTTTATGTCCCAAAGGTACCTCGCCGTGTAGCGGGGGCAGTGATCCGGGGCGAGGATCTCCACCTTTATGAACTCCTCCGCCCCCACCTCCTCTTCCTCCAAGCGGATATCGGGAAGCCGCAGCGGCACCCCGGTTAAGGCCGAAAGCTCCCTCGCTATCCCGAGCACACTGAGGCAATCCCCCCGGTTGGGAGTGGGAGAAAGCTCAAGGATGTAGTCCCTCAACCCGAGGTACTCTCCCAGATCCGCCCCCAGGGGGGCATCGGGCTCAAGGATCATGATTCCCGAGGCATCTTCTGAAATCCGGAGCTCCGCCTCGGAACATATCATTCCTTCGGAAAGCTCACCCCTTATCCTCCGTGCCTCAATCCTCATCCCCCCGAGGTCGGCCCCCGGAAGGGCGAAGGCCACCTTGGCACCTTCCCTCAGGTTCGGTGCGCCACAGACGACCTGAAGGACCCTGTCGGGGATCTTGACCTCACAGAGGGAAAGCCGTGAGGCATTGGGATGCGGCCAGACCCTTGAGACCTCGGCCACCACTACCCCCCTGAATTCGGGACCCACCTCCTCCACCCCTTCCACCTCTACGGCACCCATTGTGAGGATCTCAGCGATCCTTTCTGGATCCAGGTCTATATCCACGAACTCTCTGAGCCATGAAAGGGGAACTCTCATGGTTTCACCTCGGGATTAAAACTGTTCGATGAACCTCAGGTCGTTCTGGAAGAAGAGGCGGATGTCGTTTATGCCATAGCGCAGCATGGCTATCCTTTCGACACCCAGCCCAAAGGCATAACCGGTGATCTTGCCGAACTCATAGCCGACGGCCTTAAAGACCTCCGGATGGACCATCCCGCAACCGAGGATCTCTATCCATCCCGTCCCCCGGCAGACACTACAACCTCGACCCTTGCACATCACACAGCTTATATCGACCTCGGCGCTGGGCTCGGTAAAGGGGAAAAAACTGGGGCGGAAACGCATCTCGGTGTCCTTGCCGAAGAATTCCCTCACGAAGTAGGCCAGGGTCCCCTTCAGGTGGGCAAAGGAAACGCCCTCATCCACCCACAGTCCCTCAATCTGATGGAACATGGGACTATGGGAGATATCCGAGTCCCTCCTGTAGACGACACCAGGGGAGATGATCTGTATGGGGGGCTTCTGCCTCTCCATGACCCTGACCTGCACGGGAGAGGTATGGGTGCGCAGAAGCATTTCTTGGGAAAAGTAGAAGGTATCGTGCATGTCCCGCGCAGGGTGATCCTTGGGGATGTTGAGGGCCTCAAAGTTGTAGTAATCGAGTTCCACCTCCGGACCTTCTGCCACCCTGAACCCCATCGCCTCAAAGATCTCGATCATCTCCTCCAGGACCAAAGTGATGGGATGGAACCTCCCCCGGGGAAGGGGCATACCGGGAAGCGTTATGTCGACCCGCTCCTTCCTGAGGGCATCGAGCCTCTGCTGCTCGGTGAGCCTCTGACGCCTCTGTTCGATCCTCTGCTGCAGGAGGGATTTCAAACGGTTGGAGGCCTCCCCGAGACGCGGCCTATCCTCTGGGGGTATGTCCTTTAGGGACCGGAGAAGCTGGGTCAGCCTTCCCTTCCTCCCCAGA
>QMLA01000048.1 GCA_003646585.1 Deltaproteobacteria bacterium
GTAGACCACCACCGTGCCATGTCGAAGACAGCGGCCCACAATCCGGGTGGCCTCCCTGAGGTGTGAGAGATCCGGACGCTTGGCCCTATCCACGGGGGTAGGAACGGTGATGACGAAGAGATCCGCCCCACGAAGTCCTCCGGGATCGAAGGTGAAATGCAGGTTCTCGGAGCAGAGGGCCTCAGGGGGCATCTCGCCATTGGAATCGCAGCCCCTTTTGAGTTCCTCTATTCGTTCGCGATCGATGTCGAAGCCGATTGTTGGTATGTGGCGGGAAAAGGCCACAGCAAGGGGAAGACCCACATATCCGAGCCCCACAACTGCGATCCTTTCGGGCATCCACAGGTTCACGGCAGCTTTATCTCCCTCGCCCACCCTCTATTGTCGAAATACCACATAACGGTGCGCTTTAGGCCTTCCTCAAGTCCCGTTTGGGGTTCCCAGCCCAAAAGCTCCCTTGCCTTTGTTATGTCAGCCCATGTGGCCGGAACGTCAGCCGCATGGGGGGGTTGATGGACAACCCTCGCCTTTTTCGAAAGGAGCCCCTCCAGCAGGTTTATGAGTTCGGTTATGGAAACGGGACGATCGCTCCCCAGGTTGATGATCTGATAACCCACGGGTTTGAGGGCCGAAAGGGTCCCCCGGGCGATATCGTCTATGTAAGTGAAGTCACGCTGCTGGCTGCCATCGCCAAAGACAACCAGAGGTTCGCCTTCTGCGATCCAGCGGATGAAGCGGAAGATGCTCATATCGGGACGGCCAGCGGGCCCGTAAACTGTGAAGTACCTGAGAACCGTAACATCTATTCCGTGGAGGTAGTGGTAGGTGTAGCAGAGGGCCTCTGCTGCTTTTTTTGAGGCAGCATAGGGTGAAAGGGGATAGCTGGTATCGGCATCCTCCCTGAAGGGACGGGGATTGTGGGCACCGTAGAGGCTTGAGGTTGAAGCAAGGACAAACTTCCGGATGCCATATCTCCGGCAGAGCTCAAGGAGGTTCAAGGTCCCGGTGACGTTGGTCTCAAAGTAGCCCTGGGGATCCTCCACACTGGCCCTCACCCCCGCCCGGGCAGCCAAATTCAGCACGGCATCAAAGGGCCCCTCCTTCTCAAAGAGCCCTCCGAGGGCTTTCTGATCGCATATGTCAAGCCGGTAAAAGGAAAAATTCGCAAACCCTCTCAATTGATCAAGGCGCCAGTTCTTGAGCCGGGGATCGTAAGCCTCATTGAGGTTGTCCACTCCTACGACCCTCTCACCGCTTTGAAGCAGCAACCTGGCAACCTGCGACCCTATGAAACCTGCAGCCCCGGTGACGAGATACCTCATCCTATTTTCCGGCGCACAAACTCCACCACTTCTGTAGCAAGCCTGACCGCCTCCCTGGCGGCATCGGCTGTATAAACCCTGGCCGGGATACTATCAGGGAGGCTGTTGGGATATCGCGTCGGCACATAGTAACCATCCAGGATCGACCACCTCCCCAATTTCTCCGAAAAGGAATTGTCAAATTCTGATGCGTCCCGGCAGAGCCTTTCAACCGAGTGTCCAAGAACCACCTCTTCGCCCATGGCATAAAGGAAGGCCTTCAAGGCCTTCTCAGCCACCTGTTGGGCCAGAAAACAGGCGATGTGATAACCCCCTCTTTCGGCCAGATCCTTTGCCCAGTAAAGGTCCTCGGAGGCCTGCTCAAGCCACCTCTTTCCTTCTTCAACCGGGTTCCTTCTCATAGATGACTTCTCCTTCCTCCAACACCTTCCTGAAGAAGGGGGCGAATTTCTGTTCCTCGAACTCCTCAGGGGTCAAACATATGAGATCCATATCCACCGGCAGGGAAAGCCTTCGATAAAGCCAGCGCAAACGCTCAAGGGGACTGAGCCCGGTTCGCATCACCACCAGCACATCAAGATCCGTCAGCAGATCCCGCCTCCCCCTGGCATAGGAACCAAAAAGTATTACCCGCTCGACATCAGGGATGCGGGATAACACCTCCCTCAGGCGATCCACCGCTTCTTGGAGCCTCTTCACATATTCCTTGCGTTTCAGGGAAAGGTCCACTTTTCAACCGTAAGGATAAGGCCTTTGAGGCCCCCCGAGCAAGTCGGCCTGGACTTCAATGGATCTCGCCCCAGCTCCTCCCCCAGGCCACATTCACCTCGAGGGGGACTGATAAATGGGCAACGCCCTCCATCAGCTCCCTCACCCTTGGGGCCAGAGACTCCACCACATCCTCCCTCACCTCAAGGAGCAGTTCGTCGTGGACCTGCAGGATGAGCTTTGCGGGAAGGCCCTTGTCCCTTATCTCCTTGTAGATTCCGATCATGGCCTTCTTTATGAGGTCTGCGGCCGTCCCCTGAATGGGGGTATTTATCGCTGTGCGCTCGGCAAATTGTCTCTGGTTCCTGTTTGGGCTGTTGATCCCGGGAATGGGACGTTTCCTTCCAAACATGGTCCTTGCAACCCCGGTTCTCCTGACCTCATCCAGGGTCCTGTCGATATAGGCCTTCACCCCCTGGTGCCTCCGGAAGTAGTCCTGGATATAGCGATCGGCTACCTTGGGTTCCACGCCCAGCTCCTTGGCCAATCCATAGGGGGTCATCCCATAAACGATCCCGAAGTTTATGACCTTGGCCTGGCGGCGCATCTCAGGGGTGACCCGATCCTGCGGGACGCCGAATACCGCCGAGGCGGTCTCGGAGTGAATGTCCCTTCCGGATCTGAAAGCCTCAATAAGGGCCTCGTCTTGGGAGAGGTGGGCCAGGATCCGGAGTTCGATCTGGCTGTAATCGGCCCCAAGTAAAACCCATCCCGGTTCAGACACGAAGGCCTCCCTGATCCTCCTCCCCAGCTCCCCTTTAATGGGGATGTTCTGAAGGTTAGGCTCGCTGGAGGAAAGGCGTCCCGTGGCCGTCGCCATCTGGTTGAAGGAAGTGTGAACCCTGCCGGTTTCAGGGTGGATGAGTTTGGGCAGCACATCCACATAGGTGGACTTCAGCTTGCTCAAGATGCGGTGCTCAAGGATAAGCCTCGGGACCTCGTGAAGGAAGGCAAGGGTTTCCAGCACCTCGGTGTCGGTTGAGTAGGCCTTCTTGGGGGTACGCTTGACCACCGGCAATTTTAACTTTTCAAACAATATGCGACCTACCTGCTGAGGGGAGTTGATGTTGAAGCGCTCACCGGAAAGCTCGCATATTTTCGCCTCAAGCTCCTTGAGCCTTGAAGAAAGCTCGCGGGAAAGCCCCTCCAGTCTCCCCGCATCGACCTTCACCCCCCACAGCTCCATCTGGGCTAGGACCTCTATCAAGGGAAGTTCCACCTCGAAATAGAGCTCCTCAAGACCCTCCTCTCTAAGCCGCTCAAGGAGCTTCTCGGAGAGCATATGGACCACCTGGGCCTCCTCGCAGGCAAAATCCCTGGCCTGATGCAGCTCCACCTTCCTCATTCCCCTGGAGGTAACAAGGTCCCTTACGGCCCCAAAGCTCACCGAAAGGTACTGGCCTGCAAGGGTCGGCAAGCTGTAATCCCGGCCCTCGGGGTCCAGGAGATATGCCATAAGGGCTGTATCAACCCTCAGTCCCCTCAGGGAGAGGTTCTCCTTGAGAAGGAGCCTCCACTGGGGCTTGGCATCGTGACAGTAAAGGGGACCCGAATCCAGGACCTCCGCAATCTTCTCCAGAATCCCCCGTGCTTCAAGCCCCTGTGGGGGGCCAAGGGGCAGGTAATAGGCACCGAGTTGGGGTTCGTAGAGGGAAATCCCTATGGGTTCCTGCAGGATGGGATCATCGCTTGAGGGGTAAAGACAGAGGGAAAAGGGCCTTCCCTTGACCTTCCCGAGGACTTCTTCCAGCTCCTTTTCGTTGGATAGGAGCCCGTAGTTTTTCCCCTCTATGGGCTTGGAAGGCAGAAGCTCCCTCAAGAACTTTTTGAATTCAAGCTCCTGAAAGACCTTCCTAAACCGCTCCTCATCCCATGGGGCGAGCAGAAACTCTTCCCAGCGCACCTCAAGGGGGATATCCCTCCTTATCTGGGCGAGGCGTTTGCTCAAAAGGGCCTTGTGGGCTCCCTTCCTCAGCTTCTCCTTGAGGCTTGGCTTGAGTTCCGAATCCGGGATCTGGTCAAGCTTCCCCAGGAGTTCCTCAAGGGTCCCGTAGCGTTCGATGAGCATCCTCGCCGTCTTGGGACCTATGCCCTCGATGCCGGGGATGTTGTCGCTTTGATCGCCCATAAGGCCTATGAGGTCCGGAATTCTCTCCGGGGGGACACCGAATTTTTCCCTCACTTCCTGGGGGCCGAAGCGCTCATCCTTCATGGTGTCAAGTTCGGTCACCTGGTCGGAGACCAGTTGCAGCAGATCCTTGTCACCGCTGACTATCACGACCTCAAGCCCTTCCCGCTTCGCCTTTTCGGTCAGGGTCGCGATGACGTCATCGGCCTCAAAGCCCTCCACCTCAAGGACCGGTATCCTCATGGCAGAAAGCACTTCCTTCACATAGGGTATCTGGACCTTTAAGTCGTCAGGGGCAGGGGGCCTCTGGGCCTTGTAGTCGTTGTAGAGCTCCTTTCTGAAGCTGGGCTTGGGACCGTCAAAGACCACGGCCATGGCCTGAGGCCTGTGTTCCCTCAAGAGCTTAAGGAGCATGGAGATGAAGCCGTAGACCGCATTGGTGGGCAACCCCCGGGATGTGGAAAGCCTCGGAAGGGCAAAAAAGGCCCGAAAAAGATAGGAAGAACCATCGATGAGATAAAACCTATTGAAGGGCAGCCGCTGCACCTTTGGGCTCCCAAAGGCAATAGGGCTCTTCGGCCAAGAAATCACCGTGGACCGCAAGGGCCCTCGCCCTACACCCCCCGCACACAAACCTGTATTCACACCTTCCGCACTTGCCCTTGTAGTTTCCCGGATCCCGCAGGGCCAAAAACACCTCCGATCTCTCCCAGATCTCCTTGAGGGGTTTCTCCTTCACATTTCCGCAAATCACCTCAAAATAGCCGCAGGGCTGAACATCCCCTGTGGAGGAAAGAAAGCAAAAGCCCACACCTGCAAGGCAACCCCGGCTGAAACCAAAGAACCCCCTCTGATCCCGCCTCCCAAGCTTCTCTCCTTTCTGAACCAGGATCCTGTAAAAGTGAGGGGCGCAGGTGGGCTTGATCTCGATCCTTCCCTCCTTCATCTTCCGATAAAGCCAAAGCAGTGCCTCCTCATAACCCTCGGGAGAGAGTTCCCTTCCCTGGAGCTTCCTCCCCCTGCCTGTGGGAACGAGGAAGAAAACATGGTGGGCCCTAGCCCCGAGTCGTTCCGAAAGGGCCAGAAGGGACCAAAGTTCGGTGAAGTTGTCCTTTGTGACGGTGGTATTTATCTGAAACTCGACCCCCCCTTCCTTTAAATACCCGATGCCCTCCATGGCCCTCTGGAAGGCGCCTCGGGTTCCCCGGAACCGATCCTGTCCCTCGGGGGTGGACCAGTCCAAACTCACGCTCACCCTCTTTATCCCGGAGGCCTTCACCTCTCGGACGATCTCGGGGGTAAGGAGCGTTCCGTTTGTGGCCATAACGACCCTCAAACCCTTGGAAGTCCCATAGCGGGCTATCTCGAAGATATCCTCCCTCATGAGGGGCTCACCCCCCGAGAGGATCAAGACAGGCCTTGCCCAGGAGGTGAGCTCGTCGATAAACTGCATGGCCTCTCTGGTTGTGAGTTCCCCTTCTGCAGCTTCAGGGGTGGAGGAGGCCCTGCAATGGCTGCAGTTGAGGTTACACCTCTTCGTGACCTCCCATGCGAGCATCCTGAGCTCTGCCTTCATCGGCCGATCTCCCTGGCCATCTCCTTGGCGAAATAGGTGATGATGAGATCTGCCCCTGCTCGCTTTATGGCCGTTATCACCTCGAAGACGATCCTCCTTTCGTCGATGAACCCCTCTTTGGCTGCGGCCTTAATCATCGCATACTCTCCGCTGACGCTGTAGGCCGCAACGGGAACGTGGAAGTTCTCCCTGGCAAGCCGAATGATATCCAGATAGGCAAGGGCGGGCTTTACCATCACGATATCGGCCCCCTCCTCGATATCCAGGGCCATCTCCTTTAAGGCCTCCCGGGCATTGGGAGGGTCCATCTGGTAGCTGGATCTGTCCCCAAACTTCGGGGCCGATTCGGCAGCTACTCTAAAGGGTCCATAAAAGGCCGAAGCATACTTGGCACTGTATGCCATGATGGGCACACCCTGGAATCCCTCGCGGTCAAGGGCTTCCCTTATCGCCTTCACCCTCCCATCCATCATATCCGAAGGGGCGACCATATCGGCCCCTGAGCGCGCATGCGAGAGGGCTACCTTTGAAAGCAGCTCCAGTGTGGGATCGTTAAGAACCCTCCCACCTTCCACAACCCCACAGTGGCCATGGCTTGTGTACTCGCAGAGGCACACATCGGTTATGACAAGGAGTTCGGGCACCTCATCCTTTATGGCCCTTACGGCCCTCTGCACAATCCCATCCGGGGACCAGGCCTCGGAACCCAGCTCGTCCTTCCTCTCCGGGATCCCAAAGATGAGCACCGCGCGGATCCCCAGGGAATGGACCTCCCGGACTTCCTTGACCAACATATCCACCGAGTACCGGAACTGGCCCGGCATGGAGGGGATGGGTTCTTTAATCCCCCTGCCGGGTCTGACAAAAAGCGGATAGATGAGATCCTGCAGGGAAGGCCTCGTCTCCCTTACCATCTCCCTGAGGGTCGGGTTTTCCCTCAAGCGCCTGGGCCTGTGAACGGGGAACATCCTCATGCCTCCTTCAGGGTTTCCGCCAGAATCAGGTACTCCTCAAGGCTCAGCGTTTCCGGTCTCCTCATGGGGTCTATACCGGCCCTCTTCAGCAGTGATCTGATCCGTTCCCGAGGTCCATGACCCGCTCGGAACAGGGCATTGAGGATGGTCTTTCTCCTGGCAGAGAACAACCCCTCCAGCAATCCCCTCATGGTCTCTATATCCCCTTTGGGCTGCTCGTGCAACCTGAAGTGGACAACCCCGCCCTGGACCTCAGGCTTAGGCCAGAAGGCCCCCCGTGGAACGCGGAAGAGGAGCTCGGGCTCGGAAAAGAGCCTCACCGTAACGCTCAAGGCCCCGTATTGCTTTCTCCCGGGAGGGGAGACGATCCTCTGGGCAACCTCCCATTGGAACATCAGGGTGATGTCCTTGAGGTACTGGTGGGCCTGAAGGAGTTTGAAGAGGATCTCCGTAGATACACCGTAGGGGAGGTTTCCCACCGCCTTGAGCCTTCCATAACGGGAGAAAAGCCTTGAAAGGTCGACCTCCAGGAAATCCCCCTCTATTACCTCCAGGGAC